>DAHUXX010000213.1 GCA_027306955.1 Acetobacteraceae bacterium
ATGCCGGCTATCCGCTCGATGCCGAGGCGATGCTGATCATCGAGGTCGAGGGCTGCGAGGCGGAGCAGGACGCGCTGCTCGAACGCATCCGCGCCATCTGCGAGCGTTTCGATCCCGTTTCGATGCGCGTGTCCCAGACGCCAGAGGAGAGTGCCGCGATCTGGAAGGGGCGCAAGGGCGCGTTCGGCGCGGTGGGGCGCATCTCGCCCGACTATATGTGCATGGACGGAACGATCCCGACCTCGCGCCTCGCGGAAGTGCTGGGCCGCATCCGCCAGATGAGCGCGGAATATGGGCTCGAGGTCGCCAACATCTTCCACGCCGGGGACGGCAACCTGCACCCGCTCGTCATGTTCGACGCCAACGACCCGCAGAGCCAGCACCGCGCGGAGGCGTTCGGCGCCGATATCCTGCGCCTGTGCGTCGAGGTCGGCGGCTGCCTTACCGGCGAGCACGGCGTGGGCGTGGAGAAGCGCGACCTCATGGGCGAGCAGTTCAGCGCGGACGAACTGGCCCTGCAGCGGCGGATCAAGGGCGCGTTCGACCCCGCCTGGCTGCTCAACCCGGCGAAGGTCTTCCCGCTGGTCGGCGCGTGATCGCGCCCGAGCAGGAGCCGGACATCCAAGCCGCCGTGGCCGAGGCCGCCGCGGCGGGCGGGCGCTGGCGCATCGCCGGCGGCGGCACGCAGACGGGGCTCGAGGGCGGGCACGACGTGCTCTCGCTCGCGGCGCACCGCGGCATCGTGTTCCATGCGCCGAAGGAACTGGTCATCCGCGCCCGCGCCGGCACGCCGCTCGCTGAGATCGAGGCGGCGCTCTCCGCCGAGGGCCAGCACCTGATCGCCGAGCCGCCGGATCTGCGCGCGCTGCTGGCAACGTCCGGCGAGCCGACGCTGGGCGGCGCGGTCGCGACCAACCTCTCGGGGCCGCGGCGCGTGCACGGCGGCGCGATGCGCGACCACGTGCTCGGCCTGCGCTTCGTGACCGGCGAGGGAAAAGTGTTCCGCGCCGGCGGGCGGGTGCTCAAGAACGTGACCGGGCTCGATCTCTGCAAGCTGCTCACCGGCAGTCGCGGCCTCCTGGGCGCGATCACGGAAATCACGCTCAAGGTGCTGCCGGCGCCGGAACGTGTCGGCACCGTCGCGATCGCCGGGCTCGGGCCGGGGGCTGCGGTCCGCGCCATGGCGGCAGGCCTGCGCTCGCCCTTCGCGGTTTCGGCCGCCGCGCATATCGCGCCGGGGGAGGGGCATCCGCGCGGGCTCACCGCCATGCGCATCGAGGATTTTGCCGCCTCCGTCGCCTATCGCTGCGACCGGCTGCGGGGGATGCTGGCGGAGCACGGGACGGCGGAGATTGTCTCCGACCACGACAGCCGTGCCTTCTGGCGCCAGGTACGCGATGTGGCGCCGCTCGCGGGGCTCGGTCCCGCGATCTGGCGCGTGACGCTGCGCCCCTCCGCGGCGGCGGCCGTCGCGGCGCGCGTCGAGGCCGCGGGCGGGAGGTGGATGATGGACGGCGGCGGCGCGGTGCTGTTCATCGCTGGCGAGCCGGCGCTCGCGGGCGCGCGCGGGGAGGGCGAGACCTGGGTTGCGCTCAAGGGCGAACCCGTTCCTTTTCCCGAACGTCCAGAGATGTCGCGCGTGCGCGCCGTGCT
Organism: Acetobacteraceae bacterium; assembly: GCA_027306955.1. Taxonomy (GTDB): domain Bacteria; phylum Pseudomonadota; class Alphaproteobacteria; order Acetobacterales; family Acetobacteraceae; genus JAJXXT01. The sequence goes on from DAHUXX010000213.1 coordinate 1,654, forward strand.
CGACCCGCACCACGTGTTCGCCGCGTCATAGACATGCAGACCAACTTCACGCCCGAACAGCTTCGCGACCCTGAGATCCAGGTCGCCAACGCCATCCTGCGCACCTGCGTGCATTGCGGGTTCTGCACCGCGACCTGCCCGACCTTCCTGCTGCTCGGCGACGAGCTGGATTCGCCGCGCGGGCGTATCTACCTCATCAAGGACATGCTGGAGGGCAGCCGCGCCGCGACGCGGGAGGTGGTGAAGCATGTCGATCGCTGCCTCTCCTGCCTCGGCTGCATGACGACCTGCCCCTCGGGCGTGGACTACATGCATCTCATCGACCACGCGCGCACGCATGTCGAGCTGACCTATGTGCGCCCGTGGCACGACCGCATGCTGCGCACGCTGCTCGCGATGGTGCTGCCACATCCCGCGCGGATGCGCGTGGCGCTGATGGCCGCGACGCTGGCGCGACCGTTGCGGCGGCTCATCCCGACGGGTGGACCCTTCGGCGCGCGCCTCGCCGCGATGCTGCGCCTCGCACCCGGAACGCTGCCGCAGCCGGCTGGGGTGGAGCGGCCCGCCGTCCACACGGCGCAGGGCGAGCGGCGCGGGCGCGTCGCCCTGCTCGCCGGCTGCGCGCAGCAGGTGCTCGCCCCCTCGATCAACGCGGCGACGGTGCGGCTGCTCACGCGCATGGGCATCGAGGTGGTGGTCGCGCGCGGTGCGGGCTGCTGCGGCGCGCTCACGCACCACATGGGCAAGCACGACGCGGCGATGGTCGCGGCGCGCGCCAACATCGAGGCCTGGTCGCGCGAGATCGAAGGGGAGGGGCTCGACGCGATCCTGGTCAACACCTCGGGCTGCGGCACCACGGTGAAGGATTACGGCTTCCTGTTCCGCGGGGAGCCGAAATGGCGCGACCGCGCGGCCAGGGTCTCGGCGCTCGCCCTCGACATCAGCGAATATCTCGATCGCATCGGCTATGCGCCGACGCGCGAGAAACCCGGCCTGCGCGTCGCCTACCACGCGGCATGCAGCCTGCAGCACGGCCAGCGCGTGACCGAGGCGCCGAAGAAGCTGCTGCGCGCGGCCGGCTTCGAGGTGGTGGAGCCCGCGGAGGCGCATCTCTGCTGCGGCTCCGCAGGCACCTACAACATGCTGCAGCCGGAACTTTCCGCGCGCCTGCGCGAAAGGAAGCTAGGCAACATCAGAGCGACGCGCCCGGACTGCATCGCCGCCGGCAACATCGGCTGCCTCACGCAGCTTTCGGGCGAGGTCCCCGCCGTGCACACGGTGGAACTGCTCGACTGGATGGCCGGCGGGCCGAAACCGGCTGCACTACCGCCGTTATCCCTAGCGCAGGAGTAAGGGGTTTATCTCCTGAAAAGCAGGTAGCTCCTATGGCAGGATGTCAGCCCTGCGACTTACCTACGCTGCTTGCCCAGCCTTTACACGACGAAGATGCTTAGCGAATCCGCGCGAGGGGCGACGGCGCTTTCGAGTAGGGGCAAGCCTCACTCCGGCCAACAGAATGGCTTGGCGTCTCGGGGACCCCCACGCCTCATAGGCATGAAGCACCCCGCCTTTGGATCGGCGGAAACCGCTGACAGAGACGGAACCATCGCCGAACAGGTGCACAGTGTATTTGCGCCCCCAGACCGTCACGTCCACGCTTCGCCCGGTGACTTCGATCATGCGGCACGCCCCCTTTTGGGCAC
>DAHUXX010000283.1 GCA_027306955.1 Acetobacteraceae bacterium
CGCCAGCGGATGGCGGCTCGCCGCGGCCAGGCTCGCGGCTACGGCGAGCGCCTCGCCCGGCGTGTCGGGGCTCGGCGCGAGCACCGGCTCCGTGAGCGTGCCGGTTTTGTCGAAGGCGATGTCGTCCACTTCCGCCAGCCGCTCCAGCGCCAGCGGCGACTTCAGCATCACGCCCTGGGCGAACAGCCGCCCCGCCGCGATCACCTGCGCCGCCGGGATCGCCAGCGCCACCGCGCAGGGGCAGGTGACGATCAAGACGGCACTCGCCGTGGTCAGCGCCGGAACGATCCCCGCGCCCGCCAGCCACCACCCGAGCAGCGTCGCGCCGGCCGCGACGTGCACCACCGGCGTGTAGAAGCCGGCCACCCGGTCGGCAAGCGCCACCATCCGCCCGCGCCGCGCCTGCGCCGCCTCGATCATGCGCACGCATTCCGCGAGCAGCGTCGCCTCGCCCGCCGCCCTGGCGCGCACGGTGACGGAGGCGCCGAGGTTGAGCGTGCCGGCATAGACCGCGCCGCCGGGCCGCACGGCAACGGGCAGGCTCTCGCCCGTCACCAGGCTCTGGTCGATCTCGCCCTCGCCGGAGACGACCTCGCCGTCCGCCGCGATGCGCTCGCCGCTGGCAACGAGCAGCATCTCGCCCGGCCGCACCGCGTCCGCGGCGCGGCGCTCCACCGTGCCGTCCTCCCGCAGTACCGAGGCCGCGGCGCCGGAAAGTGCCAGCATTTCCACGCTGCCGCGCCGCACCTCGGCGCGCGCGCGGTGGTCGAGCACGCGGCCGACCAGCAGGAAGAACAGCAGCGTCGCCGCGGAATCGAAATAGACCTGCGTGCCGCCGGCCGCGGTCTGCGCCAGCGACAGGCCGCAGACGGTGGCGAGCCCGACGCTGATCGGCACGTTCATGTTGGTCCGCCCGTGCGCGAGCGCCCGCGCCGCCCCGGCGAAGAACGGCCGGCCCGAATACGCCACCGCCGGCAGCACCAGCAGTGCGGAGAGCCAGTGCAGCGTGTCGATCGTTCCCGGGCCCATGCCCTGCGCGGCGCCGATCCAGGTGGCGATGGAAAACAGCATCACGTTGCCGGCGACGAAGCCCGCGACGGCCATGGCACGCACCAGCCCGCGCCCCTCGCGGTCCTCCGCCGCCGCCAGCGCCGCCTGGTCGTAGGGCACCAGCCGGTAGCCGAGGGCGGCGACCGCCGCGACATGCGCCGCCCCTTCCGCGAGCCCGCCTTTCCAGCGCAGCGCGAGCCTGCGCGTCGTCATGTTCACGCGCCCGGAGAGCAGCCCGGCCCGCCGCGCCAGTACGGATTCGATGAGCCAGACGCAGGCGCCGCAATGCAGCCCCTCGACCGCGAGCACCACGCTGCCCGTGCCTTCGCCTGAGGTGCTGTCCGCCGCGAGGCTCACCGCCCGCGTGATGTCCGGCGCTTCCTCCGGCCTGGGCGGTCGCGCCGCGGGGTCGAGCGCGCGGCGGTCGTAATAAGCGGCGAGCCCGAGCCCGCTGATGATCTGCGAGGCCGCGGCGCAGCCGGCGCAGCAGAAAGCCTCCCCCGCCGGCGCCGGCAAGCCGCAATGCCGGCACGCCGCCGCCGGCGCCGCGGCGCTGGCCACGCGGCCCGCGACCAGCGTCCCACTCACGGGACGAGCAGGTGAAGCGCCTCGTGCACCGTGCCGCCGGCGCTGCGGGCCTCTACCACCAATTGCCAGTTGCCGGGCTCGCCGAGCGCCGTGTCGGCGCGGTAGGTGGCCGGCGCGATCTCGCGGAACTGCATCAGCGTCCGGTGCTCCGGCCCGAGCGGGCGTTCCGCGATGGCCCGCACGACGAGCCCCGGGAGCGGCGCGCTGTCGCGGCCGACGATGCGCAACACCGGCACATGCCCGTCGAGCGAGGCGGTGAGTTTCCAGCCGAGTGCCTGCTGCGCCTTCTCCGCCGCGAGCACCTGGCCGTAGTCGTTCGCCAGCGTGAACTCGTGGGAGATCGCCTGGCCCGGGAACGTGCTTTCCGCGTAGTAGATCATGACGCCGTTGACGATCGCGACCGCCAGCAGGCTGAGCACCACGCCGAGGGGAAAGAACCGCCAGGCGGAGCGCCGCGCCGGCGCCTGCGGCATGGGGTTGTAGCCGGAGCCGTCCATGCGCGCCTCCTACCTCGGCCCGATGAAGACGGATTCGTAACGGATCTTCTCGCCGTTGGTCAGGTTGTGCAGCTGGAACAGGAGCTTCTGCGAGCCGTGCGCGGATTCCGGCGGCGCGCTGACCCAGACGCGCAGCTCCTTGATGCTGTCGGCCGGCAGGTGCAGCTGCATCACGCCCGCGGGTCTCGCGGTCAGGCCTTTCGGTCCCGTGAGCGTGAGCACGTAGTCGGCCGGCCGGCCCATCTTGTTGGAGATATCGACAACATAGCCGTTGCGGACATCGCCGTTGGTCAGCCGCACGAACAGCGGCATGCGGTCATGCGCCACCGAGATCGCGGTGTGCGGACGCATCGCGAGTGCCGTGCCCATCGCCGAAACCGCCACCAGCAAGACACCGAGATAGACGAAGGTGCGCGGCCGCCACAGGTGCAGCTTCTCCTCGCGCCCCGCCTTGCGCGCGTTCTGCCGCGCCAGCGTGTCCCAGGTGATCAGCCCCTTCGCCCGCCCGAGCTTGCCCATGATCTCGTTGCAGGCGTCGGCGCAGAGGCCGCAGTTGATGCATTCGAGCTGGATCCCGTCGCGAATGTCGATGCCGGTCGGGCAGGCGTGCACGCAGGCCATGCAGTCGACGCAGTCGCCGAGCCTCGCACCGGCGGCGGTGTCGAGCTTGAGGTGATGGCCGCGCGGCTCGCCCCGCCAGGCCTGGTACGTCACCGTGACGGTCTGCTCGTCGAGCATCGCCGCCTGGAAGCGCGGCCACGGGCACATATAGGTGCAGACCTGCTCGCGCGCCCAGCCGGCCAGCACATAGGTCGTGGCCGTGAACAGGAAGGTGTAGATATAGATCGGCGCGGGCGCGGTGCCGCTCCAGAACTGCACCACGGTGGTTGGCGCGTCGGCGAAGTACATGATCCACGCGCCGCCGGTCCAGAACGCGACGGCAAGCCAGATCGCGTGCTTCGAGAGCTTGCGCCAGGCCTTGTCGAGCCCCTGGCGGTTCAGCCCGAAGGCGCGCTGGTCGCGGCGCATGCGCTCGTTGCGGTCGCCCTCGATCCAGCGCTCGATCGCCATGAAGGCGTCGGTCCACACCGTCTGCGGACAGGTATAGCCGCACCACAGGCGTCCGAAGAGGCTGGTGACCAGGAACAGCGCCACCGCGCCGAGCACCAGGAGCCCGGCGAGGTAGAAAACGTCCTGCGGCCAGAACTCGAGGTTGAAGAAGAAGAAGCGCTCGGTGGCGATGTCGAGCAGCACCGCCTGGCTTGGCCGCCCCGGCCCGCGGTCCCAGCACAGCCACGGCAGCAGGTAATAGACGCCAAGGCAGAAGGCGAGGATCGCCCACTTGATCCGCCGGTCCAGTCCCTTGACCGCGCGCGGGTAGACCCGCACGCGGTTCGCATAGAGGGAACTGCTCTGCGCCGGCGGCTGGTCGGCCTTGGGGACGCGCCGCCTGGTCTCCATCACACCCATGGTCGGGTCCCTATTCGCCGCCGCCCAGCGCGTGCACGTAGATCGCGAGGCTGTTGATCGTTCCGGCGTCGAGGCGCGTGTGCCATGCCGGCATCACGCCGCCGCGCGGGGTGTTGATCTGGTACTCGATGGCGGCGAGCGTGTCACCGTAGAGGTGCACGCGGCTCGCCAGCGGCGGCGCGCCGCCCGTCTGGTTGCCCTGGCCCTTGGGGCCATGGCAGGCGGCGCAGTTGTCCTCGAAGAGCTTGTACCCGGCCGCGGTGGTCGGTCCCGGCTTCTCGATGCCGAACAGGGTGGCGACGTAGTGCGCGACCGTCGTGACCTGCGCCGGCTTGAGGATGCCGTCATGGCCGAAAGCCGGCATCTGGCTCTCATGCGCCTTGGAGTCGCCGCTGCGGATGCCGTACATGATGATCCGCTGGATGTCCGGCAGGGTGCCGCCCCAGAGCCAGAAATTGGTATCGAGCGGCGGATAGCCCACGCGCCCGACGCCGGCCTGGCCATGGCACGGCTGGCAGTTCTCGGCGAACGCGATGCGCCCCGCCTCCAGCGCCACTTCCTTGAGCTTGGGGTCCGCCGCCACCTGCATGATCGGCAGCTCGCCGATGCGCTTCATGAGGGCGGCGTGGCGGGCGTTCATCTCGGCGACGGATTTCGCCACCGCCTGGCTTGAGCTCCAGCCGAGGATGCCCTTCCAGTAGGTGGAGCCCAGCGGGATCGAGGGATAGAGCAATGCATAGACCGCCGCGAACGCGATGCAGACCAGCCAGACATTCACCCACCATCGCGGCAGCGGTGTGTCCAGCTCCTTGATGCCGTCCCACTCGTGCCCGGTGGTTTCCTTGCCGGTGTACTCGTCCTTTTCGATCTTCGTCGGCACCGGGGTCTCCTAGGTCTTGTCGTGGAACGGGATCTGGGCGTTGCGCTCGATCCGGTCGCGCCGCCCCGGCCAGTAGGTCGCGAGCAGGATGGCGATGAAGACGACCATGCCGAACAGCAGCAGGACGGTGTCGATCCAGACGAAGGCGTTCATCACTTCCCCCCCTGTGCCTGCAGCGCGCGCTCGACGGCGGGATTGGCGAAATTCACCATCCGTCCGAGGATCTGCAGATAGGCGACCAGCGCGTCGAGCTGCGTCACCTCGCCACCCTTGGCATCGACGATCATCGCGTTCGGGTAGCGGCTGAGCAGCCCCGCATGGTCCGCGTTCGCGAATGCCTGCGCCTGCAGGTCGGCCATCGCGCTCTGCAGGTCTGCTTTCGTGTATGGTACGCCGAGGTCGATGTTCGTCTTCATCGCGGCGATCAGTTCCTTGGTGTGGAGCTGGTGCTTTGCGAGGAAGGCGAAGTCCGGCATGATCGATTCCGGAACGACCGAGCGCGGCGCCTTGAGGTGCTGGTACATCCACGCGTTCGAGTACTTGCCGCCGACGCGTGCGAGATCCGGGCCGATGCGTTTGGAGCCCCACTGGAACGGATGGTCGTACATGCTCTCCGCCGCGATCGACGGGTGGCCATAGCGCGCCACCTCGTCGCGCAGGTTGCGGATCTGCTGGCTGTGGCAGAGGTAGCAGCCCTCGCGCAGATAGATCTGTCGGCCGAGCAGCTCGAGCGGCGAATAGGGCCGGATGCCCGGCACCTTCACCACCGTGGTCTGGATGGTGAACAGCGGCACCACCTCGACGAGGCCGCCGATCGCGACGGTGATGAGGGTCGCGATCAGCAGCACGATCGCGTTGCGTTCGATGAAGGACTGGCTGATGGGCAGGCGCATCGGTCAGGCTCCAGCGGCGAGCGCGGCCCCGGGCACGTTGCCGCGCGCCGTGGACGGGCTCTTTACCGTCATGATGAGGTTGAAACACATGATCAGCATGCCGATGAGGAAGAAGATCCCGCCGAGCAGCCGGACCACGTAGAGCGGGTGCACCGCCACCACGGTCTGGATGAAGGAGTACTGCAGGAAGCCCATGGCGTCGTAGGCGCGCCACATCAGGCCTTCCATGATCCCCGCGACCCACATCGAGGTGATGTAGAGCACGATGCCCAGCGTCGAGATCCAGTAGTGCCAGGCCGCCAGTCGCGTGGAGTAGAGCCCCGTTCGTTTCCACAGCACCGGCACGAGGTAGTAGAACGCGCCGAACGTGATGAAGGCGACCCAGCCGAGCGTGCCCGAGTGCACGTGCCCGATCACCCAGTCCGTGTAGTGCGCGAGCGCGTTGACGGAGCGGATCGACATCAGCGGCCCCTCGAAGGTGGACATGCCGTAGAAGCCGACAGCGGTCACCGAGAAGCGCAGGCCCGGGTCGGTGCGCAGCTTTTCCCACGCGCCCGAGAGAGTCATGAGGCCATTGATCATGCCGCCCCAGGACGGCATCCACAGCATGATCGAGAACACCATGCCAAGCGTCTGCGTCCAGTCCGGCAGCGAGGTGTATTCGAGGTGGTGCGGCCCCGCCCAGATGTAGATGAAGATCAGCGCCCAGAAATGCACAACCGAGAGCCGGTAGGAGTAGACCGGCCGGTCCGCTGCCTTCGGGATGAAGTAGTACATCATCCCGAGGAAGCCCGCGGTCAGGAAGAAGCCCACGGCGTTGTGGCCATACCACCACTGCACCATCGCGTCCTGCGCGCCGGCGAACAGCGAGTAGCTGCGCGAGCCGTAGATCGAGACCGGGATGGTGAGGTTGTTGACGATCCACAACATCGCCACCGTGACGATGAAGGCAAGGTAGAACCAGTTCGCGACGTAGATGTGCGGTTCCTCGCGCTTCAGCAGCGTGGCGACGTAGGCGACGAGGTAGGCCACCCAGATGACGACCAGGAACAGGTCGAGATGCCACGGCGGTTCCGCGTATTCGCGGCTCTTGGAGAAGCCGAGCACGTAGCTCAGCGCCGCCATCACGATGAAGAACTGGTAGCCCCAGAAGATGAAGTTCGCGAGCGCCTTGCCGCCCCACAGCGGCGCGCGGCAGGTGCGCTGCACCACGTAGATCGACGTGCCGAACAGCGCCGAGCCGCCGAAGGCGAAGATCGCGGCCGAGGTATGCACCGGGCGCAGGCGGCCGAAATTGAACCAGGGAGCGATGTTGAGCTGCGGCCAGGCGAGCTCGGCGGCGATGTAGCAGCCGACGACGAACGCGACCACGCCCCAGAACATCGAGGCGATCAGGAACTTACGGACGATGTCCTCGTTGTAGTCGACGTGGCGCGCCGGAGCGGCGGTGACGAAGCGCGCGCTGGCGGTGTCGAGGGCGAGGTCACTCATGGCCCGCGCCTCCGGCGGCGGCGTGGCGCGCGGCGGCATGGGCTGCGTCCACGTCATCATAATGGTGCTTGATCAGTCCGAAGACGAAGACCACGGCAAAGCCGGCGAGCGACCACCCGAAGATGGACATTTCGAGGTCGAGTGCGCCCGCGGCGGCATAGAGGCCGATCAGCCCCAGGCACGCCATCAATATCCCGATAATCAGGTCACCGGCCTTCATGCTGATTACAACTCCCTTGCCGATTGGTAGGTTTTGCGGGTGCAGCGAAAGTGGGCCTTGATCTAGATCAAAGCCTCCCCGTGCCGGGGCACAAAAAAGGGCGGAAATCGGCCCGTTCGCATGGAACCGATCTTTGATCTAGATCATGGGAGCCACGCGCCGGGAGCGGGAGAAGCCCAGCGGGCGCGTAGATCAGGGTCGCGCAGGTCGTACGAGCGGGGATAATTGTGTCATTGCTTCCGGCAGGCCTCGCGCTGCTGCCGCTGTGCCGGCCAATCGCGGCGGCGCCGGGCGCGAGCCTGATCGTGGCGCTGGCCATCGCGGGACTCGCGGGCAGCGTGCCCCATTGTGTGCCGATGTGCGGCCCGTTCGTGCTTGCCCAGGCCGGGGCGCGCGTCGCTTCCCTTCCCATCGCGTGCCTCGCCCAGCACCGCCGGCTGCGCGCCGCGCTGCTGTTGCCTTATCATCTGGGACGTGCGCTGACCTATGCGGCGCTGGGCGCGGTCGTCGGCGGACTGGGCGGCCTGCCCTGGGCCGGACCGCTGCGCGCGCCGCTGCTCGCCCTAGCCGCCATCGGTTTCCTGGTCGCGGCGCTGCGCCGCTTCCGCGCCAACGGCCCGGTCGGGGCGCCGATCCGCGAGGCGCGCTGGCAACGCGCTTGGGGCGCGCTGCTGGCCCGCGGTGGCAGGCGCTTCGACCCCGGCGGCAGTGCGGGCAGCTTCGGCCTCGGGTTGCTGCTCGGCTTGCTGCCATGCGGCATGCTGGCGATGGCGCTCACGGCCGTGGCGGGCGCCGGCAGCGCATGGCTCGGCGCCGCAGCCATGCTGGCCTTCGCCGCCGGCAACGCGCCGGCGCTCATCGCGACCGGCTACGCCGGCCTGGCGGGCGCCTCGTGGTCGCGCGCGCTCACCGCCGCGGTGCCCTACGCGATGCTTGCCAATACCACGATCCTCGCGACACTCGCGCTGCTGCTGGTGGCGTGATGCCAGGGCCGTTCTGCGGGCCACCCTGTCCCGACGCTCGACCTTGGGTTAATAGAGCGACCGTTGCATCGGCAGTGCCGATGACGAGGGGTTTCGCTTGTTCGGTC
>DAHUXX010000291.1 GCA_027306955.1 Acetobacteraceae bacterium
TCGGCCGCGATCGCGATGCCGGGCACGTCCACGGGCGAGGGCAGGTAGTCGAGCACGGCGTCGAGCAGCGGCTGCACGCCCTTGTTCTTGAAGGCGGTGCCGCACAGCACCGGGCGGAACGCGCCGGAGATGGTGCCGGTCTTGATGCAGCGCTTCAGCGTCTCGACCGAGACGTCGCCCTTATCGAAATACTCCTCCATCGCCGCGTCATCGACCGAGAGCGCGGTGTCGAGCAGCGTCTGCCGGTGCTCCTTCGCCTGCTCCATGAGGTCGGCGGGGATCGGCTCGTCGTGGAACTTGGCGCCGAGCTCCCCACCCTCCCAGACGATCGCCTTCATCTCCACGAGGTCGACGACCCCCTTGAACTGGTCCTCGACGCCGATCGGCAGCTGCAGCGGCAGCGCCACGATGTCGAGCTTCTCCTTCAGCGTCGCGAAGGCGCGGTAGAAATCGGCGCCGGTGCGGTCGAGCTTGTTGATGAAGATGATGCGGGGCACGTTGTAGCGGTCCGCGAGGCGCCAGTTGGTCTCGGACTGCGGCTGCACGCCGGCCACGCCCTCGATGATGAACACCGCGCCGTCGAGCACGCGCAGCGAGCGGTTCACCTCGATGTTGAAGTCGATGTGGCCGGGCGTGTCGATGATGTTGATGCGGTGGTTCTTCCACTCGCAGGTGACGGCCGCGGAGGTGATGGTGATGCCGCGCTCGCGCTCCTGCTCCATGTAGTCGGTCGTGGTGTTGCCATCGTGCACTTCGCCGATCCGGTGCGACACCCCCGTGTAGTAGAGGATACGCTCCGTCGTCGTGGTCTTGCCGGCATCGATATGGGCGGTGATGCCGATGTTGCGGATCTTCTCGAGCGCGGTGGCGGACACGGTGGCCTCCATGGGATCCCGGCCGGGAGCCGGGGCGTGCGTGCGGTATGGGTAGCACAAAAAACGCGCCGGATGGGGATCCGGACGCGAACGTGCGCGGCGCAATGCCCTCTCGCGCCCGATTTTGCAAGCACGAACCGATGACAGCCGGCCGGAATCGCCGTCGCGAGGCGCATGGCAGGCTTCCACCAGCGGCGGCGCCGACCCCCTTGTCGCAGCCCCGCTTGTCGTAGCTTCACATGATCCTTTGTCACATCCTGTCACGCGCGGGCGGCGTAAGGACGTCGCCATGACGCTCGCACCCATCGCAGCCAGCATCCGCTTCGGCTACGGCCCGAGGCCCGGCGAACGCCTGCCCGCGGACGCCGCCCGCTGGCTGCGCGACCAGCTGGAACGGCCGGACCCGCTCGCGCGCGGCCCCGGCACCACGGCCGTGGAGGGGCTCGAGGCGCTGCACGCCGACATGCTGGACCGCAAGCGCAAGCTGAAGCCGGACCGGGTGCGGCGCATCTACGTCGCGATGGCGCGGGCCACCGGCAACCACCTGGTGGACACGGCGATGCCGTTCCGCGAGCGGCTGGTCTGGTTCTGGTTCAATCATTTCACCGTCAGCCTGAAGCGCCCCTTCGTCGCCGCGGTGCTCGGCGATTATGTCCGCACCGCCATCCGCCCGCACGTGACGGGGCGGTTCGAGGACATGGTCCTGGCGGTGATGCGCCACCCGGCGATGCTGATGTATCTCGACAACGCGCGCTCCTTCGGCCCGGACAGCATCGTGGGAGAGCGCCGGCACATCGGGCTCAACGAGAACCTGGCGCGCGAGTGCATGGAGCTGCACACGCTGACCCCCGCCGCCGGCTACACTCAGACGGATGTGACCAGCTTCGCGAAGATCCTCACCGGCTGGAGCATCGCCCCGCCGTTCCTGCTGGCGCGCGGGGCGCCCGCCTTCCGCTTCTTCGCGGCGGCGCACGAGCCGGGCTCGCAGGTGCTCATGGGGCACCGTTTCCCACCGGGAGAGGCCGGCGGCGTCGCGGCGCTGCGCTTCCTCGCCAACCACCCCTCCACCTACCGCTCGCTCGCGACCAAGCTGGCGACGCACTTCATCGCCGACGCGCCGCCGGCCGAGGCGGTGGCGCGGTTGGAACATGTGCTCGCCATGACGCGCGGCGACCTGAAATCCGTTTCGCTGGCGTTGGTCGAGGCGCCCGGCGCCGCCGCGGCGCCGCTCGCTAAGCTGCGCACGCCCGTGGATTTCGTGGTCGCCACCACGCGCGCGCTCGCCCTGCCGCCCCGGCGGGGCTTCCCGGTGCTGCCGGCGATGGCCGGGCTCGGCGAGCCGCTTTTCGCGGCGCCGCAGCCGGATGGCTGGCCCGACACCGCCGCCCACTGGGCCGCCGGCGAGGCCATGCTGCGCCGGGTGGACTGGGCCTACGACGTTTCCGCCCGCGCCGAGACGCACGACCCCGTGGAGGTCGCGGACGCGGTGCTCGGCCCGCTGCTCTCCCCGGCGACGCGCGAGGCCGTGGCCCGCGCCGGCTCGCGCCGGGAGGGCCTCACCCTGCTCTTCGCCTCGCCGGAGTTCATGCGCCGATGACGGGAAAACCACTCGCGCCCAACCCTTGCACACGCGCCGCTTCGGGCCTGCGCCTGACCCGCCGCGCGGCGCTGCTCGGGCTCGGCGGCGCCATCACGCTGGGGCGTGCCTCGCTGGCGCTTGCCGCGGCACCCACCGAGCGGCGTTTCGTCGTGATCCTGCTGCGCGGCGCGCTCGACGGCATGGCGGCGGTGGTGCCCTATGGCGACCGCAACCTCGCCACCTGGCGCGGCGGGCTGCTCACCGGGCGGCCGGGACAAGCCGGCGGGCCGCTCGACCTCGGCGGCTTCTACGGGCTGCACCCGGTGCTCACGGGCATGCACGGGCTCTATGCGGCAGGCGAACTGATGCCGGTGCACGCGATCGCCGGTGCCTGGCGCGTGCGCAGCCATTTCGAGGCACAGGACTTCCTGGAAATGGGCGACGGCGACCAGCGCATCGACAGCGGCTAGCTCAACCGCGTCGCCGCCAGCATCCCGCGCCCTCCGGGCCACGACAACGCGATCGCCATCGCCGCGACGCCGCCGATGATCCTGCGCGGCCCGGCGCCCGCCGCGTCATGGCTGCCGGAGAATTTCCGCCCGCCCGCCGTCTCGCTCTACGACGAGATCGCGGCGCTGAACCGCCACGACCCGATCACCGGCCCCGCCTTCGCCGACGGGCTGCGCGAGCGTGGTTTCATCGACACGGTGCAGGGACACGACCATGGGCGCGGGCGCTTCGCCTTCCCCGCCCTCGCCCGCGTCGCCGGACGGATGCTGGCGGCGCCGGGGGGCCCGCGGCTGGCGGCGATGGAGATGTTCGGCTGGGACACGCACGTGGCGCAGGTGCCGCGGCTGCGTTACCCGCTCTCGGCGCTCGACCAGGGGCTCGTGGCGCTGAAGGCGGGGCTGGGGACCGCCTGGGCGCATACGGCGGTGCTGGTGGTCACCGAATTCGGCCGCACCGTGCGCGAGAACGGCACCGGCGGCACCGACCACGGCACCGCGACCGTCGCCTTCCTCGCCGGCGGGGCGGTGGCGGGCGGCAAGGTGCGCGCGGACTGGCCCGGCCTCGCGCAGGGACGGCTGTTCGAGAACCGCGACCTGGCGCCGACCGCGGAGCTGCGCGCGCTCGCCAAGGGCGTGCTGGCGCAGCACCTGGGGCTCGATCAGGCGGCGCTGCTGCGCGTCTTTCCCGGCAGCGACGGCGTGGCGCCGATGGGCGGCCTGATCCGGACGAACGCGTAACGAAGCTCAGCCGGCGACCGTCTCCAGCGCCGCGATGGCGGTGGCCAGCGCATGGGCGAGCCGGTTGCAGGCGCGCCGCGCCGCGACCAGGCGGAAGCGCCGCTCCTCACTGTCCGGCGCGCTGGCGGCAAGTGCCCGCACCGGGTCCAGCACCGGGTAAGGGTTCTGCGCCAGTGCCGGATCGTGATCGAAACGATCGCCCCTGGTGTAGTCCATCGGCACCAGCGCGCGCGAGACCGCCATCAGCGCGCGGTTCACCGCCTCCGCGTCCGCCGAGGCCGGGATCGCGCCCGCGAGCTGGCCGAGCCGGCGCGCGCGCTCGCGCAGGGACGACAGATCGAGCGCGTTGCCGACGCCCGCCGCCAGCCTGTCGAGTTCCGCGAGC
>DAHUXX010000295.1 GCA_027306955.1 Acetobacteraceae bacterium
GAGCTACGGGGACATGCCGTCCCTCATAGCGCAACCCTCGCCGCGGCTCCAAACCGGACCGGAACGGGGCGGGTTGGCCCGCGCGGCAGGCCGGTGCAGACTGGCGTCCCACCCAGGGAGACGTCATGTCCAAGGTCATCATTTCCTGCGCCATCACCGGGGCGATCGCCACCCCCTCGATGTCCGACGCCCTGCCCATCACCCCCGAGCAAATCGCCCGCGCCTCGATCGAAGCGGCGGAGGCGGGGGCGGCGATCATCCACCTGCACGCCCGCAACCCGGAGACCGGCGAGCCCTCGCCCGATCCGGCACTGTTCATGCGCTTCCTGCCCGTGATCAAGCAGTCCTGCGACGCAGTGCTCAACGTTACCACCGGCGGCGGCCTCAAGATGAGCGTGGAGGAACGGCTTGCCGCCCCCATGGTCGCCAAGCCCGAGATGTGTTCGCTTAACATGGGCTCGATGAACTTCAACATCTCTCCCGGCGCCGAGAAGCGCAGCACCTGGAAATACGGCTGGGAGAAGGAATACCTGGAGCGGACGGTCGATCACATCTTCCGCAACACGTTCGGCGACGTCGCACGCATCGTCGAGATCATGGGCAAGGGCCACGGCACCCGCTTCGAGTTCGAGTGCTACGACGTGGGCCATCTCTACAACCTGGCGCATTGCCTGGATAAGGGCATCGTCGAGCCGCCATTGTTCATCCAGACCATCTTCGGCATCCTCGGCGGCATCGGCGCCGAACCGCGCAACCTGATGTTCATGCGCGAGACCGCGGACCGGCTGTTCGGCAAGGATTACGTCTGGTCGGTTCTCGCCGCCGGGCGCCACCAGATGGCGTTCACCACGATGGCCGGCATCATGGGGGGGAACGTGCGCGTCGGGCTCGAGGATTCGCTCTATATCGCGAAGGGAAAGATGGCGAAGTCCAACGCGGAGCAGGTGGCCAAGATCCGGCGCATCCTGGAGGAGTTGTCGCTCGAGATCGCGACGCCCGCAGAGGCGCGGGCGATGCTGAAACTCAAGGGTGGCGACAAGGTGGGGTTCTGACCATGGACGCGGCAAGCAGCGTGCACGCCGGCCTGCTGGCGATGGACACGCATATCGACATCCCATGGCCCACCGGCCCGGATTTTTTCTCGCCCGGCCCGCGCCACGTGGACCTGCCGAAGCTCCGCGAGGGCGGCGTGGGTGCGGCGTTCCTTGCCGCTTACGTCCCCCAGGGCAAGCGCGACGAGGCCGGCCACGCGTCCGCGTGGGAGCGCGCGAGCGGCATGCTCGGCGTGATCGGCGGGCTCGGGCGCGACGGCGCCGTGGTCTGCCGCAACAGCCGCGAGATCCGCGCCGCGCGCGCGGCCGGCCACGTCGCGATCGTCCCCGCGGTGGAGAACGGCTACGCGGTGGGGGAGCAGCCGGGTCGCCTCGCGGAGCTGCGCGCGATGGGCGCGACGTACCTCACCATCACCCATAACGGGCACAACGCGCTCGCGGATTCCGCTATTCCGCGCACCGATCTCGGCGACGGCTCTGCCGAGCACGGCGGGCTGTCCGCGCTGGGGCAGGAAGCGGTCGCGATCCTCAACCGCGTGGGCATGCTCGCGGACATCGCGCATACCTCGAAGGCGACGATGCTGCAGACGGCAGCGCTCTCGAACTCGCCGGTGGTCTCCACCCATTCGTGCGTGCGCGCGCTGTGCGACCATGTGCGCAACCTCGACGACGAGCAGCTCGACGCGCTACGCGACTGCGGCGACGTGGTGCAGATCACGGCCGTGCCCTCCTTCCTCAAGGCCGGCGGCACGGCGGAGACGGTGACGCTCGCGGATTACTGCGACCACGTGGACTACGCCGTGAAGCGCATCGGGATCGAACACGTCGGCATCTCCTCGGATTTCGATGGCGGCGGCGGCTTCGTGGGCTGGCGGCATATCGGCGACAGCCCGAACGTGACCGAGGCGCTGCTCGCCCGTGGCTACGACCGCGCGGCGATCGCGCTCCTCTGGGGCGGCAATTTCCTCCGCTGCATGGAGCAGGCGGAGGCGTTGGCGGCGTGATCCCCCGCATCCGGCTGCCCGACGGCACCGAGGTGCCGGCCCTCGGGCAGGGCACCTGGTACATGGGCGAGCGCGGGGCGGAGGCGAAATCCGAGGCTGCAGCCCTGCGCGCCGGGCTCGACCTCGGCCTCGCGCTGATCGACACGGCCGAGATGTATGCCGACGGCGGCGCCGAGCGCGTCGTGCGGCAGGCCGTCGCGGGGCGGCGGGACGAGGTGTTCCTTGTCTCCAAGGTCTATCCGCACAACGCCTCGCGCGAGGGATGCATCGCCGCCTGCGAGCGCAGCCTTGCGCGCCTTGGGACCGACCGGATCGACCTCTACCTGCTGCACTGGCGCGGCTCCGTGCCGCTCGCGGAGACGGTCGCCGGGATGGAGGCACTGCGGGCGGCGGGAAAGATCCGTTCCTGGGGCGTGTCGAATTTCGATGTCGAGGACATGGAGGAACTGTGGCGCGCCGGCGGCGGCGCCTGCGCCACCAACCAGGTGCTCTACAACCCCGAGCACCGCGGCATCGAGTTCGACCTGATGGCGTGGCAATCGCAACGCCGCGTGCCGCTGATGGCCTATACGCCACTGGGCCAGGGCGGGCGCCTGTTGCGCGCGAAGGCGCTCGCGACCGTCGCGGCACGGCATGGCGCGACCCCGGCGCAGGTGGCGCTCGCATGGTCGATGCGATCTCGCAACGTCATCGCGATTCCCAAGGCGTCGTCGCTCGACCACGTAACGGCGAACGCGGCCGCGTCGGCGCTGCGGCTGGAGGCGGAGGATCTTGCGGTTATTGATGCTGGCTTCCCTCCGGCCAGGCGCAAGCAGGCGCTGGCGATGCTTTAGGGTTGTTCTTTCCTGCAGGAGAGTACCAAGGAACTCCTGTCCGTTCCGCGCGGCGGGTCGGGCAGCGTCTTGGCCAGTCGGTAGCCGGGGCAGCTGAATTTGCATTCCGGCGCGCCATCCTCCGTGTAGCCGGCGTCGGCGCAGAAGCGGCGCGCCGTCGCGGCGCTGAGGAGGACGCGGCGCGAACTGCCACGCGCGGTGGCGCGAGCCTCGAGGGCGGCGAGCATCGCGCGCTGACGCCACGGATCTCCATCGCGGCGCTACACCGGCAGCGCGATGCGCGCGCGCAGGCCACCCATGGGGCTCGTCTCCAGCGACACCTCGCCGCCATGCGCGTGCACGATGTCACGCGTGATCGCGAGCCCGAGCCCGGTGCTGCCGGTGCCGCTCGCGAACGGGCGGAACATGGTCTCGCGCTGCTCCGCGGCGATGCCCGGCCCGTCATCGTCCACCGCGATCTCCACGGTTGCGCCGTCGCGCTTGAGGATCGCGAGCACCACGTGGCGCGCCTGGCGCGTCGCGTTGTCCACGAGGTTGGTGATAGCCCGCGTCATCGCGTCCGGCCGCAGGGGCACGATCGCCGGACCCTTGCTCTTGTAGTCGACCGCGGGGAAGCCGCGGCGCGCGCGATCCGCGACATCGGCAAGCAGCGCGTCGAGATCCGTCGGCCGCGCGGCCTCTGTTCCCTCGCCGCGCGCGAAGGCGAGATAGCCGGCGATCATGCGCTCCATCTCCGCGACGTCCGCCTCCATGTCGGCGACGTCCGCCTTGGCCTCCTCGCTCACCGGCAGCACCGCGAGGCCGAGGCGCAGGCGCGTGAGCGGGGTGCGCAGATCGTGCGACACGCCGGCCAGCATCTCCGTGCGCTGTGCGACGAAGCGGGCAATACGCGCCTGCATGCGGTTGAACGCGATGGCGGCGGCGCGCACCTCCGCCGCGCCCTCAGGGTGGATCGGCGCCGCGTCGCGCCCCTTTCCGAACGCCTCGGCGGCGATCGCGAGGCGACGGATCGCGCGCACCTGGTTGCGCATGAACAGGGCCGCGATGGTGAACAGCAGCGCGCTGGACCCGACCAGCCAGACGACGAAGACGAGGATCGTGCCGGCATAGAGCCGCTTGCGCGGCACGGCGAAGCGGAGCACGCCGCCCGGCACCCGCACGCTGATCAGCACCGATTGCGGATCGGTCCTCCAGTCGAGCGAATAGGGCTCGCCGAGCTGGCTCGCGAGAGCGTCATCGAGCGCCGATGCGACGGGGCCCACAAAGAACGGCTTGCGCGCCGGCGGCAGGGTCTGGGCGCTGCTCGCGTCGATGCGCAGCTCGAACTGCTGCCAGGCGAGGTCGAGCAGGCGCGCGCGCGCGGCCGGCGACGGCGAGTGCTCCCAGAGATTGGTGAAGACCGCCACCTCGCCCGCGACCGAGCTGGCGAAGCGGCGCGAGATCAGCTCCAGGTGGCTGCCGTAGTAGATCTGCAGCGCGATCGCGAGCACGAGCACCAGCGGGGCCAGGATGATGAGCAGCGACCGGCCGAGCAGGGAGCGCGGCAGGAAGCGTTTCACGACGCGGCTTTGCGGCGGCAGGGCGACGCGCATGGGAAAGACATAGCGCGCCCGGCGGGCGTCGCCAACGAACGCCGGCCGGGCGGCGCCGTCAGATCGACGAGAGAACCGCGGGGGCCAGTGCCGCCGCCTTGGCCGCCGGGTGACCGGGGTTGCGAAAGCGCAGCTCGCCCTCGGGCGCCGCACCGGTCGCGGCGAAGAGTTCGAGGCGCGAGCAGCAGGACACGGCGACCACCGCGCGCGCCTCCGGGCGCGTCAGGAACTGCCGCGCCTCGCCCTCGAGCTCAAGCCGTTCGCGCAGCCCTTGCCATTCGCGCGCGTCGGTGTCCTCCACCAGCACCGCGAGGATGCCGGGCCGCGTGCCGGTGAGCCGCGCCGGCGCCAGCGCGGCGAGGCGGCGGTGGATTGCGGCTGCGATCTCGTCCTCGCGGCCGGCGCGCGCGGCCATCACCAGCACGCTGCCACCGGCGTTGGTCAGCGCCAGATGCGCCTGCTCGCCGAACGCTTCGCGCATGGAACGGAGCAGGCCGGCCTCGTCCGCTTGGCTTGCCGCGAGCATCAGCGGGTCGAGCCGCAGCACCGCGGCCTCGTCGTGGTCGTTGCGCCGCTGGGTGGCCAGCATGTCGCGGATGCGCGCGTGCAGCGCCGGCAGCGAGGGGTCCGCCGCGCGCAGACCCTGCGGCAGGGTGAGTTTCAGCAGGTAGCGGCCAGGATGCGCCGCGAGCCACGTTTGCAGGTCCGGATCCACCTGGTCCACCAGCCGCACCCAGGCGCCGCGATGCACGTCGCGCCCTTCCTCCGCGGAGACGACGTCGCAGACGATTTCGGCCGCCATGCCATCGCGGGCGATCAGCAGGTCGTGGTCCTCGCCCTCGAGCCCTGCGAAGCGAACCTCGAAGCCGCGGGCGCGCTGCAGGGCGGCGATGCGCAGCAGGTGGAACAGCGGCACCAGCGTCGCCTCGCCTTCCAGGCTCTCGCGCACGCGTTCGCGCAGCCTTGCATGGGCCGCTCGCGGCAGGGAGCGGGCGAGGGCCACGGCGTCGCCGGCCAGCGCCGCGATCCGGCGCTCGTGCGGGCGCGGCGCCGCCCCGCCGGTGAGGCGGTCGAGCGTGAACTCGATCGCGTGGCGGGTGACCAGGTGGCGCCCCTCCCGTCCGGAGGCGGCGCGGGCGCGCAATGCGTCCAGCCGCGCGCGCCAGAGGCGCGGTCCGGCCAGGTCCAGGAATGTCTTGGCTTGCTGCGACATGCGGGGCGGATAGATGCCATCCCGGACCGCTGCGGTCCAGCTTTTCGGCGACGACCGCCGATTCGCCCCCAACAAACGCTCAGTCAGCAGAAATCCTTACGACTCGTGCCCTCCGTTCGCGCGTAGTGGCCGCGCCGACGTGCCCGAATGCCAGCGCACGCGGTAGAAGACCGCGCGGGCCTCCTCCTGCCGCTGCGCGTGGATGCGCACGGTCATCAGGTCCCGCCAGCTCACATAGCCGACGAGTCTTCCATCCTCGCGCGCGACCACCGGCAGATGCGCGGTGTTGAGGCGCATCATCCGCTCCGCGAGCGCGTCGGCGTATTCATCCGGGTATGCGACGCGCGGCGTCTGCCGGGCGAGCAGTTGGCCCAGCGTCGTACGACGGTGCTCGCCGGCGCGGCGCCAGCGCAGCACCAGGGGCGGATCGATGATGCCGAGCGGCCTTCTCCCGTCATCCAGTACCGGAAAGCTCGGATGCCGCGTCGCTGGGTCGGTGAGGAGGGTTGCCGCCTGGTGGAGCGTCATCGTCGCTGGCAGGGTCTCCACCTCGGTCACCATGATCTCGGCGACCCTGGTGATGGTGAAGGGATCGACGCGGTATTCGCGCTCCAGATGATGGCCGCGGCGCGCCACTTTTTCGGTGAGGATGGAGCGGCGCATCAACAGCACCGTTACCAGGTGCGCCGTGGCGCAGGCGACGATGAGCGGCAGCAGCACATGGGTGTTGCCGGTGAGCTCGACGGCGAAGAACGTCGCCGTCAGCGGGGAGCGCATCGTGCCGCCCATGGTCGCGCACATCGCCAGCAGCGGCCAGAAG
>DAHUXX010000297.1 GCA_027306955.1 Acetobacteraceae bacterium
GGTGCGGTTTCGGCGCTGGAACTGCTGCGCGACGGGCACGACGTGACCATCCTCGACCCCGGCGAGGCGGGGGGCGAGCAGGCGGCGAGCTATGGCAATGGCGGGTGGCTCTCCACGTCCTCGGTGCTGCCGGTGACGTACCCGGGCATACGCGGCAAGGTGCCGGGCTGGCTGATGGACCCGCTGGGGCCTCTGACCATCCGCTGGCGGTACCTGCCGCGGGCGCTGCCGTGGCTGTGGCGCTTCGCCGCGGCGGGGCGGGACTGGAAGCGGGTGCGGCGGATCGCGCGGGCGATGCGCCCGCTGGTGGCGGACTGCCCGGAGCGGCACGCGGCCCTGGCGGCGGAAGCGGGTGTCGGGCACCTCGTGCAGCGCACGGGACTGATCTACGTTTTTCCGAGCCGGGCGGAGTTCGAGGCGGAGGCGGAGGGCTGGACGATCCGCGCCGAGCAGGGCGTGCAATGGCTGGAGCTCGACGAGGGCGAACTGCGCCAGCGCGTACCGGAGCTGGACCGGCGCTACAAATTCGGGGTGATGGTGGAGGAGGGGGCGCATTGCCTCGATCCCGGAGCCTATGTCGCGGCCCTGGTGGCGCTGGCGCAGAAGCGTGGCGCGGAACGGGTGCGACGGCGGGCCGTGGGGTTCGCGCATGTCGGGCGCAAGCTGCGGGGGGTGGAGACGGATGGCGAGCCGATCCGCTGCGATGCCGCGGTGATCGCGGCGGGCGCGCGGTCGAGGGTGCTCGCGAAGGCGGTGGGGAGCCGCTTGCCGCTGGAGACGGAGCGCGGGTATCACGCGGCGATCCTCGACCCGGAGAGCGGACCGCGGATCCCGGTGATGCCGAGCGACGGGAAGATGGTGGCGACGCTGATGGAGGGCGCGCTGCGCATCGCGGGGCAGGTGGAGATCGCGGGGTTGAAGGCGGCGCCCAACTGGACGCGCGCGGAGGTGCTGCGCCAGGTGGCGCTGCGCACGTTTCCGGGGCTGCCGCGCGACCTGCCGGCCTCGCGGGTGAAATTCTGGATGGGGCACCGGCCGTCGCTGCCGGACAGCCTGCCCTGCATCGGGCCGGCGCGGGATTGCCCGAGCGTGGTGCTGGCGTTCGGGCACGGACATATCGGGCTGGCGTCCGGTGCCATCACCGGGCGGCTGGTGGCGGACATAATTTCTGGCAACGAGCCGGTGATCGATCCGGCGCCGTATTCGCCGGAGCGGTTTGGCTAGGTCTGGCGTTGGCCATGGCGCGTGCGGTTGGCGAAACCGCGCGGAGGCGGCATGGTGCGGCGCATTCGAAACGGGAGGAAGACGATGGCGAAGACGCCGGCCAAGCCGTTGTTCACGCGTGCCGACCTGGAGGCGCTGCGGCAATGGGACACGCCCACGATCTGCAACGGGCTCGAGATTGTGGTGCCGGAGCGGCGCGCGATGGGATTCACGACGGCGCCGATGGTCTGTGTCGACCGCAAGCTGCCGCCGATCGTGGGCCTGGCGCGGACCGGGCTGATCCGTTCGAAGGAGAAACCGCGCGGGCCGATCCCAGCGCGCGAGGACTGGTACAGCTATGTGGAGGCCGGCGACATGCCGACCATCGCGGTGATCCAGGACCTCGACGACCAGCCGGGGTTCGGCGCGTTCTGGGGCGAGGTGCAGAGCACCGTGCACAAGGCGCTGGGCGTGATCGGGTGCGTGACGGACGGGAGCTTCCGCGATCTCGACATGTGGGCGCCTGGGTTCCAGATCGTCGGGCGCTGCGTGGTGCCGAGCCACGCGCATGTGCACATGGTGCAGATGAACTGCGAGGTGAACGTGATGGGCATGCACGCGCACCATGACGACGTGATCCACGCGGATTATCACGGCGCGGTGGTGATCCCCGCGGAGTGTGTGACCGGGCTGCCGGCGGCGATCGACTTGGTGTCGCGGCGGGAGAAGGTGATCCTCGACATGGCGAGGGCCAAGGGCTTCAACGCGAAGAAGATGGCGGCCGCGTTGAAAAAGTCCGGCGAGATCCACTGAGCAGCGCCGCCCTCAGCGGGCGGCGCCGGGACCTGGTACGGGCGGAGCTGGGCGCGACGCTGCTGCTGGCGGCGCCGATCGTGTTCGGGCAGCTCGCGATCGTCGGGCAGAACACGGCGCTTGTCGTGCTCGGCGGGCATCTGGGTCCCGACGTGCTCGGCGCCGTGGGCGTCGGCGCCGGGGTGTGGAACCTCGGGCTGATGGCGCTGATCGGGATCCAGATGGCGGTGGCGCCGAGCATCGCGCACCGGCGGGGCGCGGGCGACCACGCCGCGGTCGGGCCGGCGTTCGTGGCCGCCGCGTGGATCGGGGTGGTCGCGGGGTGCCTGGTGGGCGCGGTGCTGTGGTTCGCGGCACCGCTGCTCATCGACGGCGTGGGGGTGGTCGGCGTGCTGCGCGCGGGGGCAATCGACGTGGCGCGGGCGGCCGCGTTCGCGCTGCCGCCGCTGGGCGTGCTGCTCGCGTGCCGGGGGTTGTGGGAGGGTTGCGGCTGGACGCGGCCGACGCTCGCGATCGGCGTGCTGGGGCTCGCGCTGCTGGCGCCGATCGCCTTCGCGCTGATGTATGGGCGGCTCGGCGTGCCGCGGCTGGGGGCGCTCGGCGCCGGTGTGGCCGAGGCGGTGGTGACATGGATCGATGCCGCCGTCGCCGTGGGGCTCGTGTGGTTCGCGCGGCGGCGGCTGCATGCGCAGGCGGTGTTCGCGGGGGCGCTGTGGCCAGGCAGCGAGGAGGTGCGCGAGTTGCTGCATCTCGGCATCCCGATGGCCGGCTCCGTGCTGCTGGAGGTTGGGCTGTTCAGCGCCACGGGGCTGCTGGCGGCGCGGTTCGGGGCGGTGGCGGCAAGCGCGCAACAGGTGGTGCTGAACCTGGGCTCGATCAGCTTCATGGTGCCGCTCGGGCTCGGGATGGCGACGACGGTGCGCGTCGGGCACGCGATGGGCGGGCGCGACCGCGCGGGCGCGCGGCGGGCGGCGATGGCGGGGATGGGGCGGGCGCTGACCAGCCAGGCGATGGCCGCCTGCGCGATGGTGCTGGTGCCGCGGGTGCTGGCGGGGTTCTACACCGCGGATGCGGGGGTGCTCGCGACCTCCGTGGTGCTGCTGCATCTCGCGGCGATTTTCCAGCTTTCGGACGGGTTGCAGGTGACCTCGATCGGGGCGCTGCGGGGGCTGCGCGACGCGCGGGTGCCGGTGGCGATCACCGGGTTCAGCTACTGGTGCGTGGGGCTGCCGCTGGCCTATGCGCTGGCGTTTCCGGGGCGCGTGGGGATCGCGGGACTCTGGATCGGCATCGTCGCGGGGCTGACGACGGCGGCGGCGCTGCTGTCCTCGCGGTTCTTCCTGCTGCTGCGCCGGGCGCGGTGAGGGGGCTCAGTGGGCGGCGCGGCCGAGGCGGTCGAGCCAGCCGAGCAGCACCGCCGAGGCGACGAAGACGAGGTGGACGGCGGCGTAGATGAGCAGGGTCTTGCTGGCGCCGTGGCGCAGGAAGAGCTGCAGCAGGTGGATCGCCGAGATCATGACGATGGCGACGGCGACCTTCACCTTGACGTTGCTGCTGTCGAGCTTGCCGAGCCACTCCGGCATCTCCGCGCCCTCGGTGACGTTGAAGCGCGAGATGATGCTTTCGTAGGAGCCGACGGCGACCATGACGAGGAGGTTGGCGACGAGCACGAAGTCGAGGACGTTGAGGATGGCGATGACGATGTCCGTTTCCGAGCCGGCGACGAGGAGCGATGCGGCGTGGAGGACCTCGCGGATGACGAGGCCGTAGATCGCGACGACGCCGAGGAGCAGCGAGGCGAAGAGCGGCAGCAGCATCCAGCGCGTGGCGAGCAGGGCGCGTTCGAGCGTGTTTTCCATGGGGCGTTCTCCGCTTGGAAGGCTGGCCGATCGGGGGCGGATGGGCAAGCGACCGGGGGCTGGCATGCCTCTCGCTTGACCGGGCGCGCGGCGCGGCCGAGAGTCCGGCCGGGAGCAGGGAGACTTGCCATGAATGTCGCAGCCAGGCCGCGGGCCACCGGCGTCAGCGCCGCGGAGTGGCAATTGCGCTGCGATCTCGCGGCGCTGTACCGGCTGGTGGCGCATTTCCGGATGACGGATTTCATCTACACCCATATCAGCGCGCGGGTGCCTGGCGCGGCGCATCATTTCCTGATCAACAGGTATGGCGTGCTGTTCCACGAGATGCGCGCCTCCGACCTGGTGAAGATCGACCTCGAGGGGCGGTGTGTCGATGAGCGCCAGGAAAGCGAGGTCAATCGCGCCGGGTTCGTGATCCATTCGGCGATCCATGCCGCGCGGCCGGATCTCGCCTGCGTGATCCATACGCATACGGCGGCCGGGATCGCGGTTTCGGCGCAGGAGGGTGGGTTGCTGCCGCTGTCGCAGCATGCGGCGCGGTTCTTCGGGCGGCTCGCGTATCACGACTACGAGGGGATCGCGCTCGACACCGACGAGCGGGAGCGGCTGGTGGCGGATCTCGGCGCGAACAATGCGATGATCCTGCGCAACCACGGGCTGCTTGCCTGCGGGCGGAGCATTCCGGAGGCGTTCCTCGAGATATATTTCCTGGAGCGGGCGTGCCAGGCGCAGGTGGCGGCGCAGTCGGGCGGCGCCGCGCTGCGGCCGATGCCGGACGCGGTGGCGCGGCGGGTGGCGGAGCAGTTCGCCGCCGGCAGCGAGCAAGGGGCGGAGGCGCACGCGGCGATGGCCTGGGCCTCGGCGCTGCGGCTGGTGGAGAACGACCGGCCGGATTATCGAAGCTGAATCAACGGGGCTGACGGATCACGTGACATCGTTGCTGGAGATCGAGGGGCTGCGGACCGTGTTCCGCACCCATGGCGGTGAGGTTGCCGCGGTGGACGGCGTGTCGCTCGCGGTCGCGCGCGGCAGGACGCTCGGGATCGTGGGCGAGAGCGGGTGCGGCAAGTCCATGCTGTCGCTCTCGGTGATGCGGCTGGTACCGCAGCCGGGGACGGTCGCCGCGGGGCGGGTGCTGCTGGAGGGCAAGGATCTGCTGAAGCTGTCCGACGCCGAGATGCGCCAGGTGCGCGGGCGGCGCATCGCGATGATCTTCCAGGAGCCGATGACGAGCCTGAACCCGGTTTTCACCATCGGCTCGCAGATCGTCGAGGCGATGCGTGCGCACGACAAGTCCGCGACGCATGCGGACCTGCGCAAGCGTGCGATCGCGGCGCTGGACAGGGTGCGGATCCCGGCCGCCGAGCGGCGGCTCGATGAGTATCCGCACCAGATGTCGGGCGGCATGCGCCAGCGGGTGATGATCGCGATGGCGCTGGCGTGCTCGCCCGACGTGCTGATCGCCGACGAGCCGACGACGGCGCTGGACGTGACCGTGCAGGCGCAGATATTGGACCTGCTGCGCGACCTGCAGGGCCAGACCGGGATGGCGATCATTCTGATCACGCACGACCTCGGCGTGGTGGCGGAAATGGCCGACGAGGTCGCGGTGATGTACGCGGGGCGCGTGGTGGAGAAGGCCGCGACCTCGGCGATCTTCGACGATCCGCAGCATCCCTACACGCTGGGGCTGCTCGGCAGCATTCCGCGCGTGGAGGAGACGCGCGAGCGGCTGCTGGCGATCGAGGGCGCGGTGCCGCCGCCGTTCCAGTTGCCGAAGGGATGCCGGTTCCATCCGCGCTGCGTGTTCGCGACCGGGGCGTGCCAGGTGGATATGCCGCCGCTGCGCATGGTGGCCGAGGGGCACGAGGCGGCGTGCATCAATGCGCCCGTCGAGGCGATGGTGGCGGCATGAGCGGCGCTTTGCTCGAGGTCGAGAACCTCGCCAAGCACTACGAGGTGAAGCGCGGCCTGTTGTTTGGCCGGCATGTCGGCTCGGTGCGGGCGGTGGACGGGGTTTCGTTTTCGCTGGGGCACGGCGAGACGCTGGCGCTGGTGGGCGAGAGCGGGTGCGGGAAGTCCACGACGGCGCGGCTGGTGCTGCGGCTGATCGAGCCAACGGCCGGGACGGTGCGCTTCGAGGGCACGGATATCACGCAGATGCGCGGCGAGCCGTTGCGCAAGCTGCGGCGGCGGATGCAGATCGTCTTCCAGGACCCGTTCGCGAGCCTCAACCCGCGCATGACGGTGGGCGATATCCTGGAGGAGCCGCTGCTGGTGCACGGCATCGGCGACAAGGCTTCGCGCCGCGCGAGGGTGAACCAGTTGCTGGGGCTGGTCGGGCTCGCCGCGTATCACGTGCAGCGCTACCCGCATGAGTTTTCGGGCGGGCAGCGCCAGCGCATCGGCATCGCGCGGGCGCTGGCGGTGGAGCCGGCACTGGTGGTGTGCGACGAGCCGGTCTCGGCGCTGGACGTCTCGATCCAGGCGCAGGTGGTGAACCTGCTGAAGGATTTGCAGGCGCGGCTGGGGCTCTCCTACCTGTTCATCGCGCACGACCTCGCGGTGGTGAAGCACATGGCCGACCGCGTGGCGGTGATGTATCTCGGCCGCATCGTCGAGGTGGCGGGCAAGGACGCGCTGTTCGCCAACCCGCGGCATCCGTACACGCGCACGCTGCTTTCGGCGATCCCGCGGCCTGATCCGCACCGCGACACGGCGCGCCAGATTCCGGGCGGCGACGTGCCGAGCCCGATGAACCCGCCGCCCGGCTGCCATTTCCACACGCGCTGCCCGTTCGCGGACGAGCGCTGCAAGGCGGAGGTGCCGGCGCTGCGGGTGCTGGAGGGCGGGCACCAGGTGGCGTGCCACCATGCCGAGGCGCTGCCGGCGGCACCCGCGGCGGAGGGGGCGGCGGCGATGAGCCCGGTGGCGGCGCGGCGGCTTGAGCTCTATGCGTCGCGGCGCGGGCGCGCGGTGGCGGAGGCCGGATAGGGGAGGCGCGCTGATGATCCATGTGCTGGCGTTCATCACGGCGAAGCCGGGCAGGCGGGCGGAGATCCTGGCCGCGTTCCACGCCAATGTGCCTGCGGTGCGGGCGGAGGACGGGTGCATCGAGTACGGGGCGGCCGTCGACGCGGAGCCGGGCGGGGAGTTCGTACGTTTCGGCTCCGATACGTTCGTGGTGATCGAGAAATGGGCGAGTGCGCAGGCGCTCGCGGCGCACGCGAAGGCGCCGCACATGCGGGCCTATCGGGAGAAGACGGCGGGGCTGATTGCGAACCGCGCCGTGCACGTGCTGACGCCGGCCTGAGCCTGCGCCGCGGGCAGGATCAGGGAGTGCCGCCGACGAAGGCGTTGAAGGTGATGAGCGTGTAGGTGTCCTTCACGCCGGGGATCGTCTGCAACTTCTCGGTGACGAAGAGGCCGGTGTCCTGCGCGGGGTCGAGGTAGAATTTACCGAGCAGGTCGTACTGGCCGGAGGTGGAGTGCAGCTCCGAGAGTTCCTCGATCGTGTCGGCGGCGATCTGGGCGACGCGGTAGGCGGCCCCCATCTCGCATTTGATCATGACGTAGATCGCCCGCATCGTGCTCGTCCTCCTGGTGCGGCATCATCGCATGGGCGCGCGCCCGCTTCCAGGCGGGGCGCGGCGGGCTTATCCTGGGCGCAAATCCCCGGGGAGAAACCATGAGCGCCAGCAAGAAGACGTCCCGTGCCGCCGCCACCCCGGCCCCCGCGCGCAATGCGGTGCGGCCTGGCGGGCGCATCCTCGCCGACGCGCTGGTGGCGCAGGGCATCACGCATGCCTTCGCGGTGCCGGGGGAGAGTTATCTCGACGTGCTGGACGGGCTCTATGCCGTGCGTCAGCGCGTGCAGTTGACGACGTGCCGGTTCGAGGCCGGGGCGGTGAACATGGCGGAGGCGTTCGGCAAGCTCACGGGCCGGCCGGCGGCGGCGTTCGTGACGCGCGGGCCGGGAGCGTGCCATGCCGCGATCGGCGTGCATATCGCGATGCAGGATTCCACGCCGCTGCTGCTGTTCGTGGGGCAGATTCCGTTCGCGGAGACGGACCGCGAGAGCTTCCAGGAAGTCGACTACCGCAAGATGTTCGCACCGCTCGCGAAATGGGTGACGCAGATCGACGCGCCGGAGCGCATTCCGGAACTGGTGGCGCACGCGGTGGATGTGGCGACGACGGGCCGGCCCGGGCCGGTGGTGATCGCCCTTTCCGAGGAGATGCAGAAGCGGATGGCGCAGGTGGCGGACCTGAAGCGGGCGGAGGTTTCCGTCCCCTATCCCGACCCCGCGGCGATCCTGAAGCTGCAGGCGATGCTGGCGAGGGCGCGCCGGCCGCTCGCGATCCTGGGCGGCGGCGGGTGGAGCGAGGAGGGGCGGGCGGATATCGGGCGCTTCCTCGCGGCGCACGAGATTCCGGTGGCGGTGAGTTTCCGCCGGCAGGGGCATTACCCGGGGACGGCGGATAATTTCGTGGGCGATCTCGGCGTGGGCTCCGACCCGGCGCTGGTGGCGCGCGCGAAGGAGGCGGACCTGGTGCTGGCGATCGGCAGCAGGCTCTCCGAGGCGGTGACGCAGGGCTACACGCTGTTCGAACCGGCGGGCGCGCCGATCGTGCATGTGTTCCCGGAACAGGCGGAAATCGGCCGCGTGTTCCGCCCGGCGCTGGGGATCGCGACCGACCTCAACGCGTTTGCCCGCGCGGTGGCGCGGCTGGCGCCGGGGAAGATCGCGTGGGGCGAGTGGACGCGCTCGCTGCGGGCGCTGCGGCTGGAGACGGCGAGGGCGCCGGAGTACCAGGGCGCGCTGAACCTCGCGCGCGTGATGCAGACCCTGCAGCGGATGCTGGAGCCGGACGCGGTGCTGACGACGGATGCCGGGAATTTCGCGACCTGGGTGGCGCGGTTCCTGCATCTTTCGGATGGGCAACGGTTCCTGGGGCCGACCAACGGCGCAATGGGGTACGGCGTGCCGGCGGCGATCGGGGCGAAGCTCGCCGAGCCAGGGCGGCAGGCGGTGGCATTCGTCGGTGATGGCGGGTTCCTGATGACGGGGCAGGAGATCGCAACCGCATTTCATCACGGGGTCGCACCGATTGTTCTGGTGTTCAACAACGCGATGTACGGCACGATCCGGATGTACCAGGAGCGGACCTATCCCGGCCGCGTTTCTGGCACCGCGCTGACCAATCCGGATTTCGCGCGTTACATCGAGGCGTTCGGTGGGCATGGCGAGCGGGTGGAGCGGACGGAGCAGTTCGCGCCGGCCTTCGAGCGGGCGGTGGCGAGCGGCAAGCCGGCGGTGATCGAACTCGTCATGGATACGGAACAGATAACCTCGCGGGCGCGGATTTCCGATCTGCGGGCCTCGGCGAAGGTGCGCAAGCCGGCGAAACGTCCGGCGCGGCTGGCCGCGGCGTCGCGGCGCAAGCCGAGGCGGTAGGGCCGAAGCGCTGTCCCGGGCGCGGCTGCGCCGCGGCGGGCGGCGCAAGCGCTGGAGAGGAGGATGATTGAGCCGCTGCCTGGATTTCCCGCGAACGTCGTCGCCATGGCGGCGCGGGGGTGAGTAACCAGACAGGATTATGTCGCAACGGTCATTCCGGTGTTCGAGAAGGCGTTCGCCGGCTGTGACCGGGTTCGTGCCCACGACGAGCTCGGTGGCGACTTCGCGGGCTTCGACGCCGGGGCGATGCTTGAGGATGCGATGGTTGGCATGCAGCACCTCCGGCACTGGGAGCGGATCGCCGTCGTCACCGATGGGGGGTGGATCGCCCATGCGGCTTCGCTGTTTTGGCTTTCTGATGCGGGGAGATGTAAGGGTCTTTTCCACGAAGGATGCCGCCCGGGCGTGTGCGTGGTTTGTTGTGA
>DAHUXX010000019.1 GCA_027306955.1 Acetobacteraceae bacterium
CCTGCGACGCCAGCGCGCAGCGTGATCGTGGTTCCCTCGGGCGTGTACTTCGCGGCGTTGTCGAGCAGGTTGAACAGCACCTGCTCGAACAGCACGGGGTCGAGGTCAAGCGCCGGCAGGCCGCCGGGCACATCCGTGACGACGCGATGCCGCCCCAGCGCGCGCCCGGCGCGCCGCAGCGCGCTGCCAATCGCCTCGTCGAGTTCCACGGGTTCCCGGCGCGCAGCGACGGCGCCGGCTTCGAGCCGCGTCATGTCGAGCAGGTTGGCGACGAACTGGCTGAGCCGCTCGGCCTCCTCACGGATGGTGCTGAGCAGGCCGGCGCGTTCCTCGGGTGAGAGGCTGGCGCCGTAGGTCTCGAGCCCGGTCGCGGCGCCAAGAATGGCGGCCAGCGGCGTGCGCAGATCGTGCGAGAGGGATGTGAGCAGGGCGGAGCGAAGCCGCTCCGTCTCGGCGCGGTGCTGCGCCTCGGTCACGTCCTCGGCGAGGCGGATGCGCTCGATGGCGACCGCGATCTGGTCCGCCAGCGCATCGAGCAGGCGGCGCTGGCCGGGGCCAAGCAGCGATTGTTCCGCCGGCGCATCGGGCCCCGCGTCGAGCCCAAGCACCCCCACCGGACCGCGGGCCGTTGCCAGCGGGACGAAGAGGCGGCGCGCGCCCGGCAGCGTGTCAGAGCCGCGGCCGGCCGGCTTGTCATTGCGGAAACATAGCGTCGCCGCCGCGAGGTCCGACTCCTCCAGCGCATCCTCCGGTGGATAGCCGGCGCGTACCGCGAGCGCCTCGCCCTCCGGCAGCAGCACGACGACCGAGAGATGCAGCATGGAGGCCACCTGATACGTGCTGGCCCAGAGCAGGTCATCGAGCGAGGCGATGGCGGCGATCTTGCGGCTGAAGCCGTAGAGTTCCTCCGTCGTGCGGGCACGGGTGCGGGCGGCGAGCGTCTGCTCGCGCAGGCGCAAGGCGAGCCGGCTCGCGACGAGCGCCGCGACGCCGAAAAACAGCAGGGCCACGATGTTGCGCGGATCGGCGATGGTGAAGGTGTAGAGCGGCGGCAGGAAGAAGAAATTATAGGCCAGCACGCTGGCGATGACGGTGGCGACCGAGGGCCACAGCCCGGCCGTGGAGGCGACGGCGAGCACCGCGGTGAGAAAGACCATGGTGACGCTGGAACTGCCGGCCAGTGCCTCCAACCCCTCGCTCGCCAGCGTCGCGAGCACCACCGCCGAGGCAGCGACAAGCCAGCCGCGCGGCGCTGGCTCCGGGCGGGCGCGTACCCGGCGCTCCGCGCGCCCGCCGGCTTCGCGGCCAATGACGTGGACCGGGATGTCACGCGCCTCCGCGATCACCCGCTCGACGATGCGGCGGCGAATGGGCCAGAAGCGGCGCCCGCCGGCTGTTCCGATGACGATATGTGTGGCGTTGACCTCGCGTGCGTAGGCGAGGATCTCGGCGGCAACGTCGCGGCCGGGGCGCGTGACGGTCTCGGCACCGAGGGATTCGGCGAGGCGCAGCGTGCGCTCCACGTGCTCGTGTCCCTCGGCGGCGGCACGGGGCGCTTCCACGTACAGTGCCACGAAGGCGGCGCGCAGGCGTTCCGCGAGGCGGCGGCCGTAGCGCACCAGGCCCGGCCCGGCGCCGCCCGGGGTGACGCAGACCAGCACCCGCTCCCCCGCGGCCCAGGGTCCGGCGATGGCATGCGCCTGCATGTGGTCGAGCAGTTGCTCGTCCACGCGTTGTGCGGTTCGGCGCAGGGCGAGCTCACGCAGCGCCGTGAGGTTGCCGGGCGAGAAATAGTGGGCAAGCGCCCGTTCCGCGACCTTGGGCAGATAGACGCGGCCTTCGCGCAGCCGCTTGATGAGATCCTCGGGCGTGAGGTCCACCACCTCGATCGCGTCGGCGCGGTCGATGACGCTGTCGGGCACGGTCTCGCGTACGCGGATGCGGGTGATGCGAGCGACGACGTCGTTGAGGCTCTCGACATGCTGGATGTTGAGCGTGGACCAGACATCGATCCCCGCGTCCAGCAGTTCCATCACGTCCTGCCAGCGCTTCGGGTGGCGCGAGCCGGGGGCGTTGCTGTGGGCGAGTTCGTCCACCAGCGCGATCGTCGGGCGGCGGGCGAGCACGGCGTCGAGATCCATCTCGGCGAGCCCGTGGCCGCGGTGCTCGACCACCCGGCGTGGAATGGTCTCGATGCCATCCAGCAACGACGCCGTCTCGGCGCGGCCATGTGTCTCCACCACCGCGGCGACGATGTCCGTTCCGTCCGCGCGCGCGTTGCGCGCCGCCGAGAGCATCTCGTAGGTCTTGCCGACGCCGGGCGCGGCACCGAGGAACAGGCGCAGCCGCCCGCGCTCCTCCGCGGCGGCGGCGCGCAGCAGTGCCTCCGGCGACGGGCGGGCGGCTTCGCTCACATGCCTCCGGCTTTGAGCTTGTCGAGCGCCAGATTGAGCTCGAGCACGTTGACATGGGGGGCGCCGAACAGGCCGAGGGTGCGACCGACGATATGGCTCGCGACCAGCCGGCGGACCATCGCTCGATCGAGATGACGCGCAGCGGCGACGCGCGGGACCTGGAAGTACGCGGCGGCGGGAGAGATGTCGGGGTCGAGCCCACTGCCGGAGGTGGTCACGAGGTCGGCGGGGATTGGCTGGCCCGGATTCTCGGCTTCGAGCTTCTTCACGTCAGCGGCGACGCGGTCGCGCAGCGCCTTGGAGGTCGGGCCGAGATTGGAGCCCGTGGAGTTGTCAGCGTTGTAGGGGGCGGCGACCGTCTTGCCGTTGGCGAGCGTCGCGGTCGTCGCCGAGGGACGGCCGTGGAAATAGCCTGGTGAAGTGAAGTCCTGCCCGATCAGCGCCGAGCCGACAGGTTTGCCGTCGCGGATGATCAGGCTGCCGTTCGCCTGCGATGGAAAAGCGAGCTGGCCGACGCCGGTGATCACCAGCGGATAGGCGACGCCGGTGAGCAGCGTGATGCCAAGCAAAATGACCAGGGCGGGGCGGAAATACTTCATGGTGCATCATCCTTTTTACGCGAGGCCGATCGCGGTGACGAGCATGTCGATCAGCTTGATCCCGATAAACGGGGCAACGAGCCCGCCCAGCCCGTAGATCAGCAGGTTGCGGCGCAGCAGCGAGGCGGCGCCCACGGCACGATAGGCGACGCCCTTCAGCGAAAGGGGAATGAGGGCGACGATAATCAGCGCGTTGAAGATGATCGCCGAGAGGATGGCGCTGTCCGGTGTCGCCAGGCGCATCACGTTGAGCGCGTCAAGCTGCGGGTAGATGGCCACGAACATTGCCGGGATGATGGCAAAGTACTTCGCGACATCGTTGGCGATGGAGAACGTGGTGAGCGCGCCACGCGTCATCAGCAGCTGCTTGCCGATCTCCACGACCTCGATGAGCTTGGTGGGATCGCTGTCCAGATCGACCATGTTGCCAGCCTCGCGCGCCGCCATCGTGCCGGTGTTCATCGCCACCCCGACATCGGCCTGCGCGAGCGCCGGCGCGTCGTTGGTGCCGTCGCCGCACATGGCGACGAGCTTGCCCTCCGCCTGCTCGCGGCGGATGAGGGCGAGCTTGTCTTCCGGCGTCGCCTGCGCGAGGAAATCATCCACGCCCGCCTCGGCCGCGATCGCGGCGGCGGTGAGCGGGTTGTCGCCGGTGATCATGACGGTCCGGATGCCCATGCGCCGCAGCGCGCCGAAACGCTCGCGAATGCCCGCTTTCACGATGTCGCGCAGCTCCACGATGCCGAGCAGCCGGTCGCCGTCCGCCACCGCGAGCGGGGTGGCGCCCTCGCGTGCCACACGCTCGGTGGTTTCGCGCAGCGCGCGTGCCGGCGCATCCGACGGCGCCACCTGCACATGGGCGAGCACGGAATCCACCGCTCCCTTGCGGATGCGGCGCGTGCTGCCGCATGGGCCCGGGATGTCCACGCCGCTCATGCGCGTCTGCGCGGTGAAGGGCACGAAGCTGGCGTTCGGGGCCGCGACGACGGGTCCGACGCGCTGTTCCGCCAACGTGACGATCGAGCGACCCTCCGGCGTTTCGTCGGCGAGCGAGGCGAGCAGCGCCGCCTCCGCGAGCGTCTCCGCACGCACGCCAAGGACGGGATGAAAGGCAGCGGCCTGGCGGTTGCCGAGCGTGATGGTGCCGGTCTTGTCGAGCAGCAGCGTGTCGACATCGCCCGCGGCCTCCACGGCGCGGCCCGACATGGCGAGGACGTTGAAGCGCACCAGGCGGTCCATGCCGGCGATGCCAATCGCCGAAAGCAGCGCGCCAATCGTGGTCGGGATCAGGCAGACGAAGAGAGCCACGAGCACCAGCACGGACTCGCGCCCGCCGGCATAAGCGGCGAAGGACGGGATGGTGGCCACCGCGATCACAAAGATGATCGTCATGCCCGCGAGTAGGATGTTGAGCGCGATCTCGTTGGGTGTCTTCTGCCGCGACGCACCCTCGACCAGCGCAATCATGCGGTCGAGGAAGGTGTTGCCGGGCGCGGCGGTGATGCGCACCAGGATGCTGTCGCTCATCACCTGTGTGCCGCCGGTGACCGCGGAGCGGTCGCCGCCGGACTCGCGGATGACAGGGGCGGATTCGCCCGTGATCGCGGCTTCGTTCACCGACGCGACACCTTCGATCACGTCGCCGTCGGAGGGAATCATCTCGCCGGCATCGACGCGGACGAGGTCGCCCTCGTGCAGGGCGGTCGCGGGCACGTTCTCCTCCCCGCCGTCGTCCGTCACGCGGCGCGCCATGGTTTCGGTACGCGCGCGGCGCAGCGTCGCGGCCTGGGCGCGCCCTCTGCCCTCCGCGACGGCTTCGGCGAAATTGGCGAAGAGCACGGTGAGCCAGAGCCAGAGATTGATCTGGACCGCGAAGAGGATGCCGGGCTGGCCCGCGATGATGCCGCGGACGAGCAGAATCGTGGTGAGGGTTGCCACCACCTCGACCGTAAACATCACCGGATTGCGCCAGAGCAGGCGCGGGTCGAGCTTCTTCACGCTGAGCGAGGCGGCCTCGCGCAGGATCGTGCCGTCGAGAAGCCGGGTCGTGCGGTAGCGGTGGTGGTGTGCCTGCGTCATCGTTGCAACCTCAATACGTCGTGCCGGCCAGCATCGCGAAGTGCTCGACGATGGGGCCAAGGGCCAGGGCGGGGAAGAAGATCAGGCCGCCCATGATCAGGATCACACCGACGACGAGCCCGACGAACAATGGCCCCGTGGTGGGGAACGTGCCGCTTGAGGCCGGCACGATTTTCTTTGCCGCGAGCGAACCCGCGATGGCCAGCGCCGGCACCATGACGAAGAAGCGGCCGATCATCATGTCGATGCCCATCGTGACGTCCCAGAAGGTGTTGGCGGAAAGGCCGGCGAAGGCGCTGCCGTTGTTGCCGGCGCCAGAGACATAGGCGTAGAGCGCCTCGGAAAAGCCATGCGGACCAGCAGCGGAGATCTGCGCGGTCGCCACCGGCAGCACCACGGCGAGCGCCGTGAATCCGAGCATCGCCAGTGGAAGGCACAGGATGGCGAGCATGGTCATCTTCACCTCGCGGGCCTCGATCTTCTTGCCAAGATATTCCGGGGTGCGCCCGACCATGAGCCCGGCGATGAACACGGCGATGATGGCGAACATCAGGAAGCCGTAGAGGCCCGAGCCGACGCCGCCATAGATGATCTCGCCGAGCATGATGTTGAGCATCGGCACCATGCCGCCGAGCGGCAGGAAGCTCTCGAACATTGCATCGACGGCACCGCAGGAGGCATCGGTCGTCGCGCTGGAGAAGATCGCGGTGCCGGCCATGCCGAAGCGGACCTCCTTGCCCTCCATGTTGCCCATTCCGGGCGCGACGTGCAGCGCTGTGAGGATCGGGTTCGGACCGCTCTCCACCGCATAGATCGTGGCGACCCCGGCGAGAAAAAGGAGCCCCATCGCTGCGAAGACCGCCCAACCCTGGCGCTCGTCGCCGACCATGCGGCCGAAGGCGTTGGTGAGCCCGGCGCCGAAGACGAAGATCGAGAACGCCTCGACGAAATTGGTCAGCGCCGTGGGGTTCTCGAACGGATGCGCGGAGTTGGCGTTGAAGAAGCCGCCACCGTTCGTGCCGAGCATCTTGATCGCCTCCTGCGAGGCCACGGGCCCGAGCGCGATGGTCTGCTTGCCACCTTGCAGCGTCGTCAGCGTGATGGCGCCGTGGAAGGTCTCCGGCGCGCCCTGCCAGACCAGGAACAGCGCGTAGACGATACAGATCGGCAACAAGGCGTAGACCGTGACCCGCACCAGGTCTGCCCAGAAATTGCCGATCGAGGAAGCCGAGCGGCGGGAGAAGCCGCGGACGAAGGCGAGCGCGACCGCGATGCCGGCGGCAGCCGAGGTGAAGTTCTGCACCGCGAGCGCCACCATCTGGCTGAAATACGACATGGTGGTCTCGCCGCCGTAGAACTGCCAGTTGGTGTTGGTCAGGAAGCTGACCGCGGTGTTGTAGGCGAGGTCCGGCGGCACCGCGCCTTGGCCATCCGGATTGAGCGGCAGATAGGCCTGCAGTCGCAGGATGGCGTAGACCGCGAGGAAGCAGGCGAGCTTGAAGGCGAGCATCGCCGCCGCATAGGAAACCCAACCCTGTTCCGCAGCCGGATCGACGCCGGCGGCGCGGTAAAGCCCGCGTTCGATCGTGCCGAGCACGGGAACGCGCATCGGCCGCGCGTTATCCGCGACGCGCGCGAGCAGCCCGCCGGCCGGCCGCGTGACCAGGATGACGAGTGCGAAGAAAAGGGCGATTTCCGTCCAGCCGAGGAAGGTCATGCGGGCGGCACCTCAGAACGCGTGGGGTCGATGGGTCGATGCGGCTCGGCTCCGGGCGGGCGCGCGCATGGGGATGCGCACGGCGTGCCAGTTGTCGGTAAGTCGCATCAGCAACTCGCCGCCGGGGCGGATGACGAGGATCCCAAAGGTCAGAAACAGGGTCAGCCGCACCCAGGCGATCACGGTCATGTTGGCGGTCCTTCAGAACTTGTCCGGCCGGACCATCGCGGCGACGAGGTAGACGAGCAGGAAAGCGGTCACGATGCCGCCGAGCACGAGTTCGAGCATGGCTATATCCGTTCGCAGAGCAGGACGAAGCCCCAGCAGGCGGCGAAGCCGGCGAGGGCGAGCAGCAGAAAGGCAACGTCGAGCATGCGAATCCCCGGCATGTTTGCGTGTAAGGAGTTGCCTGGTGCCGCATAGGGAAGCGATGCCGACACCCCTTCAGCTCTATAGGAATCCCATAGGAACGGCGCCCTGGCGCGGACGCCTTGTGATCGTTTCCCGGTGGGTGGTGTAGGAGCGGTGCTCCTGGCCAGGGTTGAGCTGGCTTTGGTCAGGCTGCCCGGGCGGGCAGGCTGACGGCGGGATCATCGTTCAAAGGGGCGATGGTTTCCAGACCCGCACCGCTGAACGAGAATGGAAGCGGCCGCCAGCGAACGCCGTTCTGGCGGATGGGGTGGGATTCGAACCCACGAGGGGTTGCCCCCTGGCGGTTTTCAAGACCGCTGCCTTAAACCGCTCGGCCACCCATCCGGCGGCGGCAAACTAACCAGGAGCCGGCGGCCGCGCCAGCCGCGGCGGGGCAGTTCGGCACGCGTGGATTGACGCACGTCAAGGACGCTGGCGCGGGGCCGGCCCAGTTTCCATCGAAAGGGCTCGCGGAAAGGGCCTGCGCGACGACCACGCTGGCGAGTTTCCCGATCCGCCGCCAGCGGGGGGAGCCCGGCCTCCGGAGGGTGCCATGGCCAATCCTGAATCGCACTGGAATTCCTATGTTGGCGGTGTCGCGCTGGGGGTGGTGCTGTTCGTCACCTTCCTCGCCACCGGCCATGGGCTCGGTGTGACCGGCGCCACCACGGGGGTAACCGCGGTGGCCGCCAACGCGGTGTTGCCGGGGGTGTTCCCAAAGGGCAGCTACCTTGCGGGGTATGTGAGCTTCGGCCTCGACCACTGGATCGAGTGGGAGGTGCTGGGGGTGCTGGTGGGCGGGCTGGCGGGCAGCCTGCTGGCGCGGCGGTTCAGGCCGCGGCTGGACGGTCCGCCGCGCGCGAGCCCGGCCTCGAGACTTGCCCTGGCCTTTGTCGGCGGCGGGTTCTCGGGGTTCGGCGCGCGCATGGCCATGGGCTGCACCAGCGGCATGGGACTTTCGGGCACGGCGCCGCTCGCCGCCGCCGGGTTCCTGTTCCTGGTCGGCTTCTTCGTGGCCGGCGTGCTCACCATGCTGGCCATGCAGACGCTGTGGCGGAGCACGTGACATGATCGCACCGTTCGGCTTCGGCGGCTGGCTGTCCGGCCTGGTGCTCGGCATCGCCTTCGGCTTCATCCTGGAGGGGAGCGGGTTCGGCGATCCCAGGATCCTGACCGGCCAGCTGCGCCTCGCAGACTGGTCCGTGTTCCGGGTGATGTTCACCGCGATCACGGTCTGCGCGGCGCTGCTCTATGGCGCACGGGCGCTGGGGATGCTGGATTTCGGCGGGATCTTCATCCCGTCGGTGTATTTCTGGGGCACGCTGCTGGGCGGCGCGGGCGTGGGGATCGGCATGGCGTTGGGCGGCTACTGCCCCGGCACGTCGGAGGTGGCGCTGGCCTCGGGCCGGCTCGACGGGCTGCTGTTCCTTCTGGGCATTGGCGGAGGTACGCTCGCGTTCAACGCCGTGTACCTGGCGATCAAGTCGTGGGTCTATGCCCAGACCGGGCCCACGGCGCTGACCCTGCCGCACCTGCTGGGGATCTCGCCGTTGCTGGTGATCGTTGCGATGGCGGTGATCATCGCCGCGGTGGGGTGGTTGACCCGTTCCGTGAAACCATAGCCTCGAGGAGGCGCTTCGATGAGGAAGAAAACCAAGGCCGCGACAACGCTGCTCTCCGCCCTCGCACTCGCAACCGTCGCGACGCCGGTACTGCCGCCCGTGGCGGGCGCCGCCGCGCCGGCGATGGCGCAGGCGCAGAACCCGTGCGCGCCGGCCGGCGCCCAGCAGGACAACGGGCAGAGCAAGCCCAAGAACAAGAGCAACGATTCCGGCAAGTCGAGCAAGCCGCCGGCCAATCCCTGCGCGCCGGCCTGACGTCGCACCCCCGCGCCGCACGCCGCCCCGGCGTGGCGCCGGAACAGCGTGTTGTCACGCCCACGGAACATCCGCGCGCCCGCGCGGGGTGGCTCTAGAACCTGTAGCGCCACGCCAGTGTCAGATCGTACTGGTACATCGACAGCTTGATCGTGCGCCCGGTGGCGCCGAGGCCGGGCACCACCTCCGGCCCGCTGACGCTGTGCCAGGGAACGTAGGTGCCGGCGAAGTCGATCGTGGAACGATTGTTCAGCTTGACGCTGAAGCCGCCGGAGAAGTGATCCGTCACGACGCCAGGGGCGAGGATGTTGAGCGTGACGTCGGAAGACGAGATCGGGCTGGTGTTGTGGGCGTAACCGGCCCGCAGCGTCCAGGCCGGGTTCAGGCGCCACTCCGCCCCGATAGCCACGATGTCGACGTCATGCCAGCCGAAGCCCGGTCCGCTGGCCGAGCCGAACGGGGCGCCGACGAAGGCCGAGGATGTGCCGACCGATTTGATATCGGAATAGAAAATGTGCTTGTAGTCGAGCATCACGGTCCAATCCGGCGCCGGATCCCAGGCCACGCCAACGCCGACATTGGCGGGGATGTTGAACGAGCCGTGATCCGCAAAAAGTCCCTGGTACTTATTCAATTTCGTCATCCAGATCGGCGTCGCGCCGGAGATGGCGAAGCGCAGCGTCGGGGTGACGGTCAGCAGCGCGCCGACCCGCAACCCGCCACCGTAGGACATCGCCTGGCCGTTGTCGGTGAGGTTCGAGGGCGAGCTGGAAAGCGGCGAGAACGCGCCGAGGCCATAGGCATCGAACATCTGCACGGCGAGGACCGGCGCGACGCCCACCGCGACGTTGCCGAACCGGCGGGCATAGCTCGGGCTGATGAACATCTGGCTCAGGTTGACCCCGGCCTTGCCGCCACAGAAGACGCCGTCGCCGCCGGGGCAGGCGGGGTTGGCGATGAAGCCCGCGTAGTCCGTGTTCATGCCGCCATTGCCGTAGAGCGCGATGCCCCAGGCGGAATTCGCGTCGATCTGCTGCGAATAGGCGAAATTCGGGATGACGAAATTGTTCCAGATGCTGGCGACGGTGCCGGGAGCAACGAAGCCGAAGCCTGGCGCCACGCTATACTGGCGATGCGGGGAGAACAGGGAAAGGCCGATCTCGAACCCGGTGCCCACGGAAAGGAGGCCCGCGGGGTTGGTCGCGATGGTCATCGCGTCTTCGGGATTGGCGGTGCCGGCGCCTGCCGTGGACTGCTGCACGGCGCTGTAGCCGTGCTGGAAATATCCTTCGGTCGCCTGGGCCCGCGGCCCGATCCCAACCAAGGTCGCGACCGCGGCCGCCGCAACGACAACCGTACGGCAGCCAACCCTTTTTTTCGTCATTTCCTCCCCTCGGCGTTTTGCCCTAGGTCACATGTTTGATAACGAAGCGAAACACTTTGCCCTCCTGCGACTGTTCCACCATCTCGTTGCCGGTGGTGCGGCAGAAGGCCGCGAAGTCCGCGACGGCGCCCGGATCGGTCGCGAGCACTTCGAGCGTTCCACCCGTGGGGAGATCCTTCAGCGCCTTCTTCGCCCGCAGGATCGGCAGCGGGCAGTT
>DAHUXX010000023.1 GCA_027306955.1 Acetobacteraceae bacterium
TCGACATCCGTCGCCCGCTGCCGCGTCCCGACAGCGGGCGCAAGGTGCTGGTGGTGGGGCTGGGGCCGGCGGGCTTCACCCTGGCGCACCATTTGCTGAACGACGGGCATACGGTGGTGGCGATCGACGGGTTGAAGATCGAGCCGCTCGGCTTCGATCCCACCGCACCGGTGCGCGACGTCGCTTCGCTGTACGAGAACCTGGACGATCGGGTGATGGCCGGGTTCGGCGGCGTGGCCGAATACGGCATCACCGTGCGGTGGAACAAGAACTACCTGAAACTGGTGCGCCTGCTGCTGGAGCGGCGCTCCGGCTTCGCCCATTTCGGCGGCATCCGCTTCGGCGGCACGCTCGGCATCGATGCGGCCTGGCAGATGGGCTTCGACCACATCGCGCTCTGCATGGGTGCGGGCAAGCCGACGGTGATCGATATGCCGGCGGGGCTCGCGCGCGGCGTGCGCCAGGCCAGCGACTTCCTCATGGCGCTGCAGCTCACGGGGGCTGCCAAGAAGTCGACCATTGCCAATCTGCAACTACGCCTGCCGGTCGTGGTCATCGGCGGCGGGCTCACTGCCATCGACACCGCGACCGAAAGCCTCGCCTACTATGTCCGCCAGGTCGAGAAATTCGCGGCCCGCCACGGCATCCTCGCGGCCGAGCGCGGCGAGGAAGCGGTCCGCGCTACCTGGTCCGCCGAGGAACGTGGCATAGCCGAAACGTTCCTCGCCCACGCCGCCGCCATCGCCGGGGAACGCGCGAAGGCCGCGGGCGAGGGCAGGGCGCCCCGCTTCGCGCCGCTGCTCGATGCCTGGGGCGGCGCCACCATCGCCTATCGCCGCCGCCTCGTGGACTCCCCCGCCTACACGCTGAACCACGAGGAAGTGGCCAAGGCGCTGGAGGAGGGCGTGCGCTTCGCCGAGGGCATGACGCCGCTCGCCGTGGAGACGGACACGCACGGCCACGCCAGCTTCCTTCGCGTCCGCGCCGCGGACGGCAGCGAACACAAGCTCCCCGCCCGCGCCATCCTCGTCGCCGCCGGCACCCAGCCCAACACGGTCCTCGCCCGCGAGGACGGCCGCGTCGCGCTCGACGGCAAGTATTTCCAGGCGATCGACGAGGACGGGAAGCGCGTCACCCCGGAACGCAGCGCCAAGCCCGAGACCGCCCAGGTGCTGATGCACGCCGCCCCGGACGGCCGCACGATCAGCTTCTTCGGCGACCTCCACCCCTCCTTCTTCGGCAACGTCGTGAAGGCCATGGGCAGCGCCAGGCGCGGCTACCCGGTCGTCAGCCGGGCGCTCGCCGCCCGCGCCCCGTCCAGCACCCCGGATGCCGTCCGCGCCGCCACCGCCGGCCTCTCCGCGCGCGTCCACGCGGTCCGCCGCCTCACGCCGACCATCGTCGAGGTCGAGATCGAGGCCCCCGCCGCCGCCCGCGCCTTCCGCCCCGGCCAGTTCTTCCGCCTGCAGAACCTGGAGCGCCACGCACCCCGCCTGGCCGAGCCCGGCATCGGTCCCACGTTGCTCGGCATGGAGGGTTTGGCCATGACCGGCGCCTCCGCGAACCCCGCGCGCGGCCTGGTCAGCGTCATCGCGCTCGAGATGGGCGGCAGCTCGGATCTCTGCGCCCACCTCAAGCCGGGGGAACCCGTCGTCCTGATGGGCCCCACCGGCACGCCGACGCATATCCCGGCAGACACCACGGCCCTCCTGGTCGGCGGCGGCCTCGGCAACGCGGTGCTGTTCAGCATCGGCGCCGCTCTGCGCGCGGCGGGGACCAGGGTGCTGTACTTCGCGGGCTACAAAGCCATGCGCGACCGCTACAAGATCGAGGAGATCGAGCGCGCCGCGGACTGCATCGTGTGGTGCTGCGACGAGCCCCCCGGCTTCGCGCCAAGCCGGATGCAGGACCGCGCCTTCGTCGGCAACATCGTCCAGGCCATGGCCGCCTACGGCGCCGGCCGCCTCGGTGAGCAGCCGGTGCCCATGCGCGACGCGAAACACCTCATCGCCATCGGCTCGGACCGCATGATGGCCGCGGTCGGCGCCGCGCGGCATGGCGTGCTGGCACCTTTCCTGCCTGCGGACCACACCGCAATCGGCTCCATCAACTCCCCGATGCAGTGCATGATGAAGGAAGTCTGCGCCCAGTGCCTACAACCGCAGGTTGATCCCGCTACGGGCGAGCGCCGCGTCGTCTTCTCCTGTTTCAACCAGGACCAGGCGCTCGACTGGGTCGATTTCTCCGCCCTCGCCGAACGCCTGCGCCAGAACGCGGTTGCCGAAAAACAGACCGCGCAATGGGTCGATCGCGCGCTGCGCCTCCTGCACGCAAGGCCGGAAGCACTGGCGGCGGAATA
The DNA here is from genome assembly GCA_027306955.1 of Acetobacteraceae bacterium. GTDB lineage: Bacteria > Pseudomonadota > Alphaproteobacteria > Acetobacterales > Acetobacteraceae > JAJXXT01. Next base: position 2,360 of record DAHUXX010000023.1, read on the forward strand.
ATCACTGGCGCCGACGCGCCGCATCTTGTGTCGTGCAGCGATTCCTGCCCCGCCGCTTGTGGTCACCGGTCGACGCCGACGCTCCGCCGTGTGCCCAGGCGGCTGCATCCCGCCACGTGCGCGAGGAGCGATGCATGCGCAGACCTCATTCCCGTCCATGCGGTGCGCGCATAGCTGCATGCCACCCGGATTTCTTCGCGCCCATGCTGCTGCGGCGCAGCATGGGGTTGCGAAAACCGCAGGACAGAGCTTGAGAATTCTCTATCCACAGGTTTTTTTGTCCGGCACGTTGCAAGTCGTTGACAGCGCCAAGGTGGTGGGCCTAGAACCCCGCCTCGCCGACGGGGCGCAAACAACGCTTCGTCGGCATCGTTCTTTGAGAACTGCATAGGATCGAGTGGAAGGGATACGTTGGCGGCGCCCACGGCATCGAAGGATGCCGGGCCCGAGCCGAAAGGCGCGGGCGTTGGGTTGCGCGGCGGGTTGGTCTTGCAACGGACCAGCTCGTCCGAGCATGCCGCGCGTATCCTCCAAGATATGCGTTGAACATGTTCGGTTCCCGTCCGGGCAACTTTGTTGTCCGAACGGAATAAGGAGTTGGGTCCAGTTCATGGGAGAGTCGGGTTGTCCCGCAAGGGTCGATCCGGAGCTCGCTATGAACCTGAGAGTTTGATCCTGGCTCAGAGCGAACGCTGGCGGCATGCCTAACACATGCAAGTCGCACGGCCAGCAATGGCAGTGGCGGACGGGTGAGTAACGCGTAGGTATCTGTCCTGGGGTGGGGGATAACCATGGGAAACTATGGCTAATACCGCATGACACCTGAGGGTCAAAGGCGCAAGTCGCCTTGGGAGGAGCCTGCGTCCGA
>DAHUXX010000026.1 GCA_027306955.1 Acetobacteraceae bacterium
CCGACATCATGCCCCGCATCTTCGAGAAATTCGTCCGCGCCGAGGGGGCGGACCGCAGGCGTGCCGGCACCGGGCTCGGGTTGGCCATCTGCCACGGTTTCCTCACCGCCATGGGCGCCTCGATCCGCGTCGCCAACCGCGAGGATCGCTCCGGAGCGGTGTTCACCCTCACGCTGCCGGTGCGGGCGTGAGCGCGCTCGTTCTCGTCGTGGACGACGAGCCGCCGATCCGCCGCCTGCTGCGCACGGTGCTGGAGGCTGAATCCTACCGCGTGCGCGAGGCGGCCGATGCACGCGCCGCCCTCGGGGCCGTCGCCGAGGGGGTCGATCTCGTCCTGCTCGACCTCGGTCTGCCGGACATGGACGGGCTCGAGTTGCTCGGCCGCATCCGCAAGACCAGTGACGTGCCGGTGGTCGTCGTCTCCTCGCGCGAGGACGAGCGCGGCAAGGTCGCGGCGCTGGATCTCGGTGCGGACGACTACGTGACCAAGCCGTTCGGCGTGGCGGAGCTTGCCGCCCGGCTGCGCACGGCTCTGCGCCATCGCGTCGCCCGGGAAGGCGATGCGGCGCCGTTTCACCACGGTGACCTCACGGTTGACCGCGTCCGCCGCCGTGTGACGATCGGTGGCGCGGAGGTGCATCTGACACCACGCGAATATGACATCCTCGACCTTCTGGTTGCCCATGCTGGCAGGGTGCTGACCCATCGCTTCATCATGGGGCGGCTCTGGGGCGCCTCCGGCGATGTGCAGCAGCTCCGGGTCTATGTCCGCCAGCTGCGCCAAAAGATCGAGCGCGACCCGGCGCGCCCGGACCACGTCCTCACCGAGACCGGTATCGGATATCGCCTGGCGGAAGACGCATGAACACTCCTCCCCCCTCGCTCGCGGAACTCGTTCCGCTGGCGCACGTCGTCGCCGGGCGGCGCGCCGCGGACAAGACGGCCCTTCTGCGCCTGCTCGCGGGTCTTGCCAGCCAGGCCACCGGGGTCGACCAGGCGAGCCTCGCGGCCGCGCTCGCCGCGCGCGAAAGACTTGGTTCCACGGGCATCGGCGGCGGTCTCGCGCTGCCACATGCCCGCCTCGCCGCCCTCGCGGCACCCCTGGGCTGGCTCGTCCGGCTGGCCCGGCCGGTTGCCTTCGAAGCGGTGGACGGCGCGCCGGTGGACCTCGTCGTCATGCTGCTGAGCCCGGAGGCGGACAACGCCGGCCATCTCGCGGCACTGGCCGCCGTCTCCCGTCGCCTGCGCCAGCCGGATATCGCCGCCGCCATCCGCGCGGCTCCGGACGCCGCCTCCATGCGCACCGCACTGATTGGCAAAACGCTCTGAAAGGCCGGCTGTTTGGGGCAAGCGAAGGGAAGGTGACGAAGTGCCATAAGGATCAGGTTTTCCGGGAGCAGATCGTCAGAACACGGCGCGCCAGTTTGTCCGGGATCGCCCGGCACATCGCCAGGCGACCGAGATGGGCCGGAGCCGGCCGGGTTCTCCGGCGGTACGTCAGGCGTTGGCGCGGCGATAAACGATCTGTCCGCCGAGGATTGTCATGTCACAAACCGTGTCGTTGAGGATCTCATCGGGGCTGGCGGTCAGCAGATTGCGCGAGAAAACAGCCACATCCGCAAGGTAGCCCGGCACCAGCTTGCCTTTGATGTGCTCTCGCTTCTGCGAGAAGGCGGCGAACTCCGTATAGGCCTGCAGCGCGGCCTCGAACCCCACCCTTTCCTTCGCGTCCATGAGCGTGCCGCGATAGGTCAGGCGGGTCATCATGGCGTGGATGTTGGGATACGGATTGGGATCGCAGACCGGTGCATCGCTGCCGGTCGCGGGCTTGAGACCGAGATCCAACCAGGTCTTCAGCGGATAGCTGCCGAGCGCGCGCTCCGGCCCCAACGCTGCGATATAGGCGTCGCCGAAATCGTGGATGAAGACCTGCTGTGGACAGGGATAGATCCCCGCCTTCGCCATGCGCCGATGCTGCTCCGGCGTGGAGAACCCGCAATGCTCCACCCGGTGGCGGCGATCCGGGTCCGGGTCGGCGGCAAGCGCCTTTTCGTACGCCGTGATGAGTTGCTCGATTGCCGCATCGCCGATTGCGTGGCAGGCGAGCTGGTAGCCCATCGCATGGACCTCCATCACCTCGCGCTCAAGCTCGGCATCGGGCTTCATCTGCACGCCGGTGGTCTGATCCTGCCCGAGATAGGGGCGCGACATCCACGCCGTGCGTCCGCCGGCGGAACCGTCCAGGAACAGCTTGACGGCGCCGATCATCAGCATGTCGTCGCCGGTTCCGGAGATGAGGCCCGCCCCGTGGCACGGGCGCACGATCGACCTGTCGGAGTCGCCGAGCAGGGTGAGCCAGAACCGCACCGGCAGACGTCCCTCGCGCCTGGCGCGGTGATACGCGGCGATCTCGGAGAAACCCGCGGTCATGCCAACGGCGGCATCCATGCAGCTCGTGATGCCGAAGGAGAGGAGATACCGGCCGGCGCGTTCGATCGCCGTGACGATATCGTCCTCGTTGGGCGGCGGGATCACCGACCGCACCGGGGCAATGGCGTTCTCGGCGAGCAGACCGGTCAGCCGCCCGTTCTGCCGCTCGATGAGCCCGCCCGCGGGGGCGTGCGATGCCTCGTCGATCCCGGCGAGCTGCAGCGCCATGGAATTGCACACCGCGACATGACCGCATGTCCGTACCAACATCACCGGATGCGCCGGTGCCACGCCATCCAGCTCCTCGCGCAGAGGATGCCTGCCGACATCGAGCTTGGTGTGGTCGTAGCCGCGCGCCAGAACCCAGCCTCCGGGAGGGGTCTGTGCCGCGCGCGCGGCCACACCCGCCATCAGCGCATCGAGCGTGGGCAGCGCAGCGGGCTTCGCGTCGATCCAACCGATCGTCAACCCGAACGAAATCGGGTGCATATGGGCATCGTTGAGACCGGGAGTCGCCAGACGGCCGGCGAGATCGACCACCTCTGTGGAGGGGCCGATGAGTGGCACGATATCCGCCTCCCGCCCCGCCGCGAGGATGCGGTCCCGCCAGATGGCGACGGCCTCGACCATGCCTTCGTCACGACCGCACCAGATCGGACCGTTACGTAAGACGATGTCTGCTTGTGGAATCGTTGAGCGCGAATGATCGCGCGGGAGGTCACTCACGTTGCCGCTCCCCTTGGATGGCGACCACCGCTCGCCACATTTGGCTTGCTTGTGTCAGGCATCCGCATCCTGCCTTGGCCCATAGTAGCGGGGGCACCAGCGACACTGTCAAGCGCCCGCCGCGGTTCCCTTCACGCCGGGAGCCGGGACCGTTCGCGGCAGAGCGGTGCCGCAGCCGCACGACCGGAAAGGCGCCCCTATGGAACGAATCCGAAACAAGAAGGCATGTCTGATCGACTCCGAAACCGCTGCATCCGGCCGCGCCGACGCCAGGGCTGCAATCGCACGAGGTCCGCACCATCCAACGTTTCGGCGCCCCAGTTGCAAGCAGCTGTGGCGCCGCGGGCGTTTGCTGGCGATTGTTGCGCGGATCGCTGCGGCAGACCCCCGGCGGCGCCGCCCCGCGCGTGGCGCTTTCGGATTCGCCCAGCCGATTGCGGTGCGTCTGGCTTGGCTCGATTGGCGCCGTACCGAGGCGTGTTCATGACGTTCACGCAATGGAGGCAACAAGGACGTGACGCCTCAGGCCGGCGCCGGCCGCGCGCGGCCACCGTTGCGATGTTGCGCTGCAGGATCGCTTGACCGAGGGCCGGTTCGACAAGAAGCTGCAGGAGCCGATCGAGATCCTCGACGGGCTGGTCGTGCGGGTGCCATAACGGCGCGATCCTGCTAGACAAACCGCGCAACGATCGAATGGACGGCCCGCGATGACGGAAACGACAAGGGTCCAGGAAACGGGCGCCGCCGGAGCCCCGGCCCTGCAACGCCGTGGCGTGCTCGCCTCGGCCGGCACCATCCTGCTCGGTGGCATCGCCGCCCAGGCCCTGCCCGGCTTGGCCCACGCCGGCACGCCACCCAGCCTCACCCGCAGGGCGATCTTCTTCGACCCCGGCGCCCCGGTCCTCGGCAACCCGAAGGGCACGCTGCCGATCGCCGAGTTCTTCGACTATCGCTGCCCCTATTGCCGCGGCATGCACCCGATGCTGCAGCGCCTGATCGCGAAAAACCCCGATATCCGCTATGTCGCCAAGCAATGGCCGATCTTCGGCGGCCCCTCCGTCATCGCGGCGCGGGTGGCGCTGGCCGCCAACTGGCAGGGCAGGTTTTCCGCCATCAACGACGCGCTGTTCAAGACTCACATCGTCGACGAAGCCTCGGTGATGCA
>DAHUXX010000036.1 GCA_027306955.1 Acetobacteraceae bacterium
AGCTCCATGTTGTCCTGGATCCGCACGGGGGGCAGCACGAAGCCCATCTCGGGGGCGATGGCACGGCGCAGGCTCTTGATCTGCTCGGTCAGGCGCGGCCCGTCGCCGCCGGCCAGCGCCAGCAGCCCGTAGCCGAGTTCGAGCCGGATCATGTCCATCCGCAGCGTCTCGCCGATCGGCGGCTCGGCGGCCACGGCCTGGGCGGGTGCCGCCGGCGCGGCATCGGCCGGGTGCTGGCGGCGGTACCACGCGGCGGCACCGGCCAGCCCCGCGAGCGTGAGGAAGGGAAACGCCGGCAGGCCGGGCAGGGCGGCGAGCACCGTCGCGGCACTCGCGGCCATGGCGAGCGGGCGCGGGCTGCCGCCCAGCTGCTCGGCCAGCGCCTTGTCCGCGGTGCCCTCCGTCGTGCCCTTCGTCACCACGATGCCGGCGGCGGTGGAGACGAGCAGGGCGGGGATCTGGCTCACCAGCCCGTCGCCGACCGTGAGCGTGGTGTAGGTGCGCGCGGCATCGGCGAAGGACATGCCGTGCTGCAGGAGCCCGATCGCCAGGCCGCCGAAGATGTTGATGGAGGTGATGACGAGCGCCGCGATGGCATCCCCGCGCACGAACTTCGCGGCACCGTCCATGGCGCCGTAGAACCCGCTCTCCGCCTCCAGCTCCCTGCGGCGGCGGCGTGCGGTCTTTTCGTCGATGGTGCCCGCGGAGAGGTCGGCGTCGATCGCCATCTGCTTGCCCGGCATCGCGTCGAGGCTGAACCGCGCCGCCACCTCCGCGATGCGTCCGGAGCCCTTGGTGATGACGATGAAGTTCACGACGAGCAGGATCGCGAAGATGATGACGCCGATGATGACGTCCCCGCCCATCAGGAAGCCGCCGAAAGCGGCCACGACATAGCCCGCCGCGTCCGGCCCCTGGTTGCCGTGCGAGAGGATCAGGCGCGTCGTCGCGACGTCGAGCGAGAGGCGCATCAGCGTGGTCAGCAGCAGCAACGTCGGGAAAGCCGAGAAATCCAGCGGCCGGACGAGAAACACCGCGACCATCAGAACCAGGATCGCGCTGGTGATGGAGAGCGACAGGCCGAGGTCCAGCACGAAGGGCGGCAGCGGCAGCACCAGCACGCTGAGCAGTCCAACGATGCCGACCGCGAGCCACACGTCCTGCCCCGCGCGCAGCCCCGCCAGCCGCGGCCGGATCAGTTCGGAGAACGGAACGGAAAGCCCCCCCGGGACGAAGCTGGCCGCCACCGCTCAGGCAACCCCGCTCGCCGGCGGCGGCACGGCGAGGCCCTGGCGCGTGTAGTCGCGCAGCTTGTTGCGCAGTGCCCTGATGGAGATGCCGAGCATGGAGGCGGCGTGCGTGCGGTTGCCCTCGGTGCGGTGCAGCGTCTGCAGAATCAGCTCGCGCTCTACGTCCTCCATCCGCCGCCCGACCAGCCCCGCGAGTCCTGATGGTTGCGGATCAGCAACGTGAGCCGCACCGCGTTCCGGCATGCGCGGCGGGTCGAGCTCGATATCCTCCGCCTCGATCGTGCCGCCGGCGGCGAGCAGGACCGCGCGATGGATGGTGTTCTCCAGCTCCCGCACGTTGCCACGCCAGGCGTGGCGGGCGAGGCGTTCGGCCGCGGCCGGGGCCAGGGGGCGTTCCGGCATGCCGTTCAGCGCGGCGTAGCGGTGGGCGAAATGCTGGGCCAGCGGCGCAATGTCCGCCGGGCGCTCGCGCAGCGGCGGAATGCGCAACGAAATCACGTCGAGGCGGAACAGCAAATCCTCGCGGAACCGCCCCGCCGCCGCCTGCGCGCGCAGATCCCGGTTGGTGGCGGCGAGCACCCGCACATCGACCTTCACCGGCGCCTCGCCGCCGACGCGGTCGATCTCGCGCTGCTGCAACGCACGCAGCAGCTTCGCCTGCAGGCGGATGTCGAGTTCCGCAATCTCGTCGAGGAGCAGCGTGCCGCCGTCCGCCGCCTCGAACTTGCCGACACGCCGCGCCAGCGCGCCGGAGAACGCGCCCTTCTCGTGGCCGAACAGCTCGCTCTCCAGCAGCGCCTCGGGAATCGCGGCGCAGTTGAGCGCGACCAGCCGCGCGCCCGCGCGGCGGGAGTGGCGGTGGATGTGATGCGCCAGGATTTCCTTGCCGGTGCCGGATTCGCCGGTGATCAGCACCGTCGCGTCGCTCGCCGCCACCTGCTCTGCGCGGGCAAGGCAGGCGAGCATCGCGGGGTCGCGCGCGATGGGCGCGGTGGCGTCCCCGCTCGCCTCCGCCAGCAGGGCCGCGATGAGGTCGGGGTCCGGCGGCAGAGGCAGGAACTCGCGCGCCCCGGCCCGCACGGCGGCAACCGCCTCCTCCGCGCGCGCGGCGACGGCGCAGGCTACCACCGCCACGCCAATGCGCTCCGCGCGCAACGCCGCGACCAGCCCCGCCACGTCGCGCGCGAGGTCGGCGAACACCAGGCCGATCGTGCCGTCGTGGCGCATCGCCGCCAGCGCCGCCTCCTCCGTGTCCGCCTGCACGACGGCGCCGCCGCGTGCGCGCACCATGCGCGCCGCCGCACCCAGCTCCGTCGCCAACGAGCCGAGGACGAGGACGCGCATTCTCAGCCGCTCTTCTCGGTCTTGATGATCTCGGTCATCGTGACGCCGAGCCGGGTGTCGTCCACCATCACCACCTCGCCGCGCGCGACGAGCCGGTTGTTGACGAAGATGTCGATCGCCTCTCCCAGTTTCCGGTCCAACTCCACCACGGCGCCGCGGCCAAGCTTGAGCAGCTGGTTCACCGGCATCGTGGCGCGGCCGAGCACCGCGCTTACGGTGACGGGGATGTCGTAGACGGCCTCGAGGTCGCGCGCCGCGCGCGGCCCGACGGGCGTGATGTCGGTGCCGGGTTCGGCGAGGTCGGCGAGGGGAAGGTCCTGAGTCATCGCGTCACTCCGTGGCGGCGGCGGATTCGTTGCGGGTTGCGACCGGGGCGAGCGCCGCGGCCAGGGTCGCGGCGATGTCGTTCCAGATCGCCCCCGGGTCGCGGACGGCGCGGCCGTTGCGCCAGGCGAGGTGCAGCGCGCCGGGCGCCATGGCCGCATCCGCTTCCAGCGCGATGTCCGCCGGCAGCAGTGCGCGCAGCCCGGCGGCGTCGCCGGGCGAGACGAAAAGGCGCGGCCTTGCGTTCTCGCCCAGCGCCGCGAGCAGCGTGGTTGCGATCGCCGCGGTCGCCGTCCGGTCGAGCCGCGCCTGCCAGCCGGGCAGTGCCGCGCCGATCGCCGCGACGATCGTTTCGGCGAGAATGCGGCTCCCCTCTTCCAGCGCCGCGTCCAGTGCCGCCAGCGCGTCGCCAAGCCCCGAGGCGAGTGCCGCGCAGGACGCAGCGAGCGCCTGGCGCGATTGCACCTCCCTGGCCGCGCAGCCCGCGCAAACCTCGGCCCGCGCCGCCTCCCGCGCCGCGGCGAGCAGGGCGTCGAGGTCCGGCGACGGGGCGGGGCGCGCGTCGAATTCCTCGCCCAGCAGCAGCGAGAAGGCGGCGTTCGCGCTCATTCGATCATCGCCTCCTCCGCCGCCTCGCCGATCTCGATCTGCCCGGCGGCGGCCATCTCCTTCGCCAGCGCCACGATGGCGGCCTGCGCCTCGTCCACGTCCTTGATCTTGACTGGGCCGAGGGAAGCGATGTCGTCGCGCAGCATCTTGCCGGCGCGCTCGGAGAGGTTGGCGAAGAACAGGTCTCGGATACGCTCGGAGGCGCCCTTGAGCGCCAACGGCAGCTTGTCGCGCTCCGCCGCGCGCAGCACCGCCTGGATCGCGGCGGACGAGAGGCGGGCGAGATCCTCGAAGGTGAACATCAGCGCCTTGATGCGGTCCGCCGCCTCGCGGTTGCGCTCGTCGAGTGCGGCGAGGAAGCGTGCTTCCGTTGCGCGATCGAGATTGTTCAGGATCTCCGCCATCATCTCGTGCGGCTCGCGCCGCGCGCTGCGGGCGAGGTTGGACATGAACTCCGCGCGCAGCGTGCGTTCCAGCCCGTCGAGCACGTCCTTCTGCACGCTCTCCATGCGCAGCATCCGCATCACCACCTCCATCGCGAAGGTCTCGGGCAGGGCGGCGAGCACGCGGGCGGCCTGCTCGGGGCGGATGCGCGAGAGCACGACGGCGACGGTCTGCGGGTATTCGTTGCGCAGATAGTTCGCGAGCACCGCCTCGCTCACGTTGCCGAGCTTGTCCCACATCGTCCGCCCGGCGGGGCCGCGGATCTCCTCCATGATCTGCGCCACGCGCTCGCGCGGCAGCGTGCGCAGCAGCAGCCGCTCGGTGCCCTCGAGGCTGCCTACCAGGCTGCCGGCGGAGCCGATCTGGCGCACGAAGTCGCCGGCCAGCCGCTCCACCTGCTCGGCGCCGACCGGGCCCAGCTGCGCCATCGCGACCGAGATCTCGCGCAGCTCGTCCTCGTGCAGCAGGGCGAGGATGCGCGCACTCGCCTCCTCGCCCATCGCGAGCAGCAGGGTCGCGGCGCGCTGCGGGCCCGTGAGGCGGCCCTCTGCCGACGCTGCCATCAGCCGGCACTCTCCGCGAGCCAGGCGCGAATGATCGAGAGCGTCTCGTCCGGGTGGTGCTCGACGAGGTCGGCGAGGCTCTTCAGCGAGGCGGCATGCATCACCCCGTCAAGCCGCGGTAGCGCGGTTGCGTGCGGCGTCGCGTCCGCCGGCGGCGGCAGTTCCGCGAGCGTGGGGGCAGGCAGCGACGGCGCCGGCGGCGGCGCGGGCGCGGGCGCGGTGAGGCGCAGCATCACCGGGCGGAACACCAGCAGCACCGCGAGGATGGCGACCAGCGCCAGCACCAGCGTCTGCGCCAGCACTGTGAGCGTGTCCGGCGAGAGCAGCGTGCGCAGCAGGGACCGGGCGGAGGATGCCGGCGCCGCGGCGAGGCCCGCCGGCTTCGGCATGCGCATGGAGACGATGGTGACGCTGTCGCCGCGCTTCGCGTCGTAGCCGATGGCGCTCTTCACCAGCGCCGCAATCTGTTTGAGCTCGGCCGGTGGGCGCGGCTTGTAGACGATGCTGCCGTTCTTCTGCTTCGTCGCCACGTCCGCGACCATCACCGCGAGGCTGATGCGTGCGATGCTCGGCGCGGTGTGCAGGGTGGTGCGGACATCGTGGCCGATCTCGTAGTTCGTCGTGTCCTGCTGGCGTTTTTCCCGCGAGCCGGCGCCCCCGCTTGCCGGCTGCGCGCCGGGGAGGTTGTTGGCGACGGAAACCGTTGGCGTCGCGCGCGTGCTGCTGCGTGTGTCGGTGATGGTCTGTTCGCTGCGCGCCACCTGCTGGTTCGGGTTGTAGCTGGAGAGGGTCTCGCGCGTGGTGTCGAAATTCATCACCACGGTTGCCTGGGCGTGCACGTTGCCGGCGCCGAGGCTGGGCGTAAGGATCGCCTCCGCCTCACGCGCGACGCGCCGCTCGATCGCGATCCGCAGCGCCTGCGGGCCCGATGTCGCGGCGCTGCCGGTATCGCCGTGATGCGCGAGCAGGCGGCCCTCGGTGTCCGCGATCGCGACATCCTGCGGCCTGAGCCCGGGCACGGCGGCGACGACGAGGTTGAGGATGGTGTCGACCGAGGCACGGTCCAGCCTGGCCGCGCCCCGCATCGCGATCAGGATCGCGGCGCGCGCTGGCGGCGGATGTGTTACGAAAGCGGACCGGTTGGGCAGCACGAGGTGGACCCGCGCGCCGGCGATGCCGTGGATAGCGCCGATGGTGCGCGCGAGCTCGCCCTCCAGCGCCCGCGTCTCGTTGATGCGGTCGCGGAAGCGGCTGGTGAAGAAGCCCTGCTGGTGGTTGAAGATCTCGTAGCCGACGGAGCCGCCGGAGGGCAGGCCCTGGCGCGCCAGCAGCACCCGCGCGGCATCGACGCGCCCCGCCGGCACCATGATGCTGCGCCCGCCGGCGGCAAGCGTGTAGGGGATGCGCGCGCCCTGCAGCAGCTGCGCCATGCGCCCGGAATCCGCGAGGCCGAGGTTGCCGTAGAGCAGACCCATCGGCGGCGTGGCCCCGCGCAGCACCAGCATCAGCAGCAGCCCTGCCGTGGCGGCGGCGGCGAGGCCGAGGGCGACCAGGCGCGCCGCGCCGAGGCCGCGCAGGTTCTCCAGCAGGTTTGTCGTTGGCAGGTTTGTCGTTGGCAGGTTCGTCACGCGGCGAGCATGGCGGCGGCGGCTTGCGAAGCGGTTAACCGCCCGGCGGGTTTTGCCGGGCCGCCAGCCGGGCTAGGGTCTGCCAGCAACGCGGATTCGCGGGAGGAACCGATGAGCGGCGAACGCCTCGAACACGACAGCCTCGGCGAGCGGCGCGTGCCGCGCGATGCGCTCTACGGCGTGCAGACCCAGCGCGCGATGGAGAATTTCCATCTCTCTGGCGTCACCATCGGCGCCTTTCCCACGCTACTCGCGGCACTGGCGATGGTGAAGAAGGCCGCGGCGATCGCCAACCACGCGCAGGGCAAGCTCGCGGAATGGAAGCTGCGCGCGATCGCCGCGGCGGCGGAGGACGTCATCGCCGGGCGCATCCGGCCCGAGGCGTTCCCGGTGGACGTGCTGCAGGGCGGCGCGGGCACCTCGACCAACATGAACATGAACGAAGTGCTGGCGAATCTCGCGCTGCAGCATCTCGGGCGCGAGCCGGGGGACTACGCCACCATCCACCCCAACGACGACGTCAACCTCTCGCAATCCACCAACGACGTCTATCCGACCGCCGTGCGCCTGGCCCTCGTGCTCAAGACGCGCGAGACCAGCGAGGCGGTGGAGCAACTCGCCGCCGCGTTCGAGGCCAAGTCCGCCGAGTTCGACGACGTGGTCAAGCTCGGCCGCACCCAGCTGCAGGACGCGGTGCCGATCACGCTCGGCCGCGAGCTTGGCGCCTATGCCGTGACACTGCGGGAGGATCGCGGCCGGCTGGAGGAGGCGACACGGCTGCTGCGCGAGGTCAATCTCGGCGGCACCGCCGTCGGCACCATGCTGAACGCCGACCCCGCCTACGCGAAGCGGGCGCTGGCGGAGCTTTCGGCGCTCGCCGGCGTGGAGATGCTGGCGGCGGAGAACCTGATGGAGGCGAGTTGGGATTCCGGCGCCTTCGTCATGTTCTCCGGCGTGCTGAAGCGGCTGGCGACCAAGATGTCCAAGATCGCGAACGATCTGCGCCTGCTGTCCTCGGGCCCGCGCGGTGGCCTCGCGGAGATCCGTCTGCCGGCGCGCCAGCCGGGCAGCTCCATCATGCCGGGCAAGGTCAACCCGGTGATCCCGGAGGCGGTGAACCAGGTCTGCTTCCAGGCGATCGGCAACGACCTGGTCGTGACCATGGCCGCCGAGGCCGGGCAGCTGCAGCTCAACGCGTTCGAGCCGGTGATCGGCTACAACCTGCTCACCTCCCTCACCCTGCTGCAGCGCGCCGCGGTGATGCTGGCGGAGAAATGCGTGGCGGGGATCGAGGCGGACCGCGCGCGCTGCCGCGCCGGGGCGGAGGCGTCCATCGCGCTGGCCACGGCACTCAACCCGCTGCTCGGCTACGAGGCCTCGGCGAAGATCGCGAAGGCGGCGCTGGCCAGCGGGCGCAGCGTGCGCGACGTGGCGATCGAGCATGGCGTGGCGCCGGACGTCGCCGACCGCGTGCTCGACCCGCTGGCGATGGCGCGGAGCTGAACCCGCCCGCTCAGAGGATCGGCAGCAGAACCCGGCTCGGCCGCGCGGCGTCGGTGAACAGCGTGACGCGGGCGACGCG
>DAHUXX010000100.1 GCA_027306955.1 Acetobacteraceae bacterium
TGGATCGGTCATCAGCGCGCGCGCGATCGCGACCATCTGCTGCTCGCCGCCCGAAAGCGTGCCGGCGCGCTGGCCGATACGCTCGGCCAGCACCGGGAACATCTCCAGGACGCGCGCGCGCAGCTCCGCGCGCCGCGCGGCGGGCGTGAACCGTGCACCGAGATCGAGATGGTCGCCGACGCTGAGGCGCGGGAACAACTCGCGCCCGCTCGGCACGTGGCCGATGCCGGCGCGGGTGATGCGATGCGCCGGACGACCGGCGATCTCATCGCCGAACAGGAGAATGCTGCCGGCGCTCGGCGGCTGCAGCCCCGCGATCGTGCGCAGCAGCGTGGTCTTGCCGGCGCCGTTCGCGCCGAGCACCACCACCACCTCGCCCTTGCCCACCACGAGTTCGATGCCCTGGAGGATGGCAAGCGGACCGATCTCGGTCCGCACGCGGGCGAGTTCGAGCGCCGCGGTCACAGCGGTTCTCCGAGATAGGCGCGGACCACCGCGGGATCGGCCAACACCTCCTGCGGCTTGCCGTCGGCGATGACGTGGCCGAAATCCAGCACCACCATGCGGTCGCAGAGATCGGCCACGGCGGCGATGACGTGCTCGACCAGCACCACGCCGCGCACGCCGTACTGCGGCAGCCGCCGGACGGCGTTGCGGACCACCTCGCGCTCCTCCGCCGTCATGCCGGCCATCACCTCGTCGAGCAGAACCACGTCCGGGGCGAGGCCGAGCACACGGGCGAACTCAAGCTGGCGCTGATGGCCCGGGCTGAGGCGGCTTGCCGGATCGCGCCACATCGGCGTCAGCCCCATCACCTCCAGCACCCAGGCGGCATGCGCCTGCGCCCGCGCCGCCTGGCGGCCGTGGCGCGCGGCAAGGAGCACGTTCTCCCAGACCGTGAGCGAGGGCATGAGGCGCGGGATCTGGAAGCTGCGCGCAAGCCCGCGCTGCGCGCGGCGGAAGGTCGGCAGCGCGGTGACGGGCTCGCCCTTGTAGTTGATCGTGCCCGCCGTTGGCGCGACATAGCCGGTGATGGTGTTGAACAGGGTCGTCTTGCCGGCGCCGTTGGCGCCGATCACGCACAGGGTCTCGCCCTCGCCCAGCGTGAGCGAGACGTCGTCGAGGGCGGTGAGGCCCGAAAAGCGCACGGTGACGCCGCGCAGTTCGAGCAGCTTGCCGCCGGCAGGCGGCGCGGCCGCGGCCGGCGGCGGTGCCGCCTGCGGCAGCCCGCGCGCGGCGTGCACGATTGGCCGGCGGAGCCAGCCGAAGCGGTTGGCGATGCCCGTAAGTCCGCCCGGAAAGGCGAGCACGGTGGCGACCACCACCACGCCGTAGAGCGCGAGCTGAAGGTTGGGAAACGAGACCCCGAACTGCTCGCCCGCCAGCGTCAGGATCAGCGTGCCGAGGAACGGCCCCCAGAGCGTGCCGATGCCCCCGAACAGGACGAAGACCACCACCTGCAGGTCGAGCGAGGGGTTGAAGGCGGAGGTCGGGTCCATGTAGCTCCGGTTCCAGGCGACCAGGCCGCCCGCCATCGCCGGCAGCAGGGCGCTGAGCACGAAGGCGATCACCTTGACCCGGGTCGCCGGCACGCCGAGCGCGGCGGCGGCTTCCTCGTCCTCGTTCAGGCTCACCGCGTCGAGCCCGAAGCCGGAATAGACGAACAAGGCGTTGATGGCGAAGGCAGCGAGGGCCAGCACCAGGGTTGCGTAATAAATTCGCACCGGCATCAATTCGGCCGGCAGGGACAGGCCGATCGACGCGCCGGCGAAGCCCCAGGAGTTGAACACCACGCTGAGGATGCGGGCGAGGCCGAGCATGCCGAGCGCGAACAGGATCCCGCGCAGACGCAGCATGATCGGCCCGAGGATCAGGGCGGCGAGCGCGCCGACCAGGCCGCTCGCCAGCACCGCCAGATACCACGGCACGCCCGTGTGCATGACGAGCAGCGCGGTGGTGTAGGCACCGAGGCCGTAGAACGATACCTGCCCGAAGGAGAGATAGCCGGTGAAGCCGCTGATCAGGTTCCACCCATAGGCGAGCACGATCGCGGTGAGCGTGTCGGTGGCGAGCTGGAGCGAATAGCCGGCCCCGAGCAGCGGGATGGCGGCCAGCGCGGCGAGCAGGACCAGGGGGCCCAGCAGGCCTCCCCGACCCGCCGGAGGGGGTACGGATGCGGCCGTCGTGCTGCGCCCGGCGGCTTGAGTGCTTTGGTCCATCGCTAGCGTATCCGCCGGAAGCGGCCCGGACGGGCCACCATGACGACCAGCAGGAGCACATAGGGCAGGATGTATTCCGCGTTGCCGCCCAGATAGTAGCCGGCGACCGATTGCGTGATGCCGAGCAGCACCGCAGCGATTGCGACGCCAAGATAGTCGCCGAGCCCGCCGAGGGCGATGATGACGAAGGCGAGCAGCGTGAGGTCGGAGGCCGTCTGCGGCGCCACCGGCTGGATAATGATCACCAGCACGCCGGCGGCGGCGGCAAGACCGACGCCGATGCCGAAAGCCGTCATGCGCACGAGTGCCACGTCGATGCCGCAGCTGATGGCGCCGGTCGGGCTTTGCGCGGCGGCAAGCAGGGTCTTGCCCGACATGCTGTGGTTCAACCAGGCATAGAGCAACGCCGACATCACGAGCGCGAAGACGCCGGCGACGACGAGCGCCTTGCCGAAGGCGAGCGAGCCGAGCTGCCAGCTCGACTGCAGGTCCGGAACGGAGACGAAGTCCGCCCCGAACAACTGCAGCGCCAGCTCGATCAGGATATATGAGAGGCCGAAAGTCACCAGCAGGCTAAGCAGTTCGGAGCGGGCGCCGTGGCGCATCACCGGCTCAACCAGCAGGCGCTGGCCGAGGGCGCCCATGAGGGCGCCGGCGACGCCGGCGATCGGCAGCACCAGCAGCGGATTCGCCCCCGTGTGGGCGGTGAACCAGTAGGTGAACAGCCCGGCCAGCGCGATCACCGCGCCATGCGCGAGGTTGACCACGCCCATCACACCGAAGATCAGGTTGAGGCTCTGCGCGACAAGGACGTAGAGCCCGCCGAGCAGGATGCCGTTGACCAGCAACTGGAGCGCCAGCATCCCGTCCCCTCATGATGACGGGCGCGGCCTGCGCCGCGCCCGTCCCGGACCGATGTTACGAATAGCGATCAATTTCCGGTGTAGGGGATCTCGGGCTTGGCTTGAGCGAGCGAGGCGGGAGCCACGAGCTTCAGCACCCCGCTCTGGATCTGCACCCTGTCCTGCACCGCGCCGACGGTGTGGCCGTACTGGTTGTCCTGGATCGGCCCCTGGATCGACTCCACCTTATGGGTCACGATCCATTGGCGGATCTTTTCCTGGTCGAGCGAGTGCGTCCCCTCCACCGCCGCGCCGAGCAGCTGGGTCGCGGTGTAGGCGGCCGCGGCGTGATAGTCGGGCTCCGCGTGGAACATCTTCTTGTAGTCGGCGATGAACTTGGCGTTGCCCGGGGTCTTGAAGTTGAACCACCAGCCCGAGTTGCCGTAGACGCGGTTGGCGAGCGGGCCGAGCGCCTTCACGTACGCCGCCTCCACCGGACCCACCGTCTCACCCATGAATTGCGGCGCGTAGCCCTGCTGGTGCAGCGAACGGACCAGGTTCACCGAGTCCGGATAATAGCCGCATTCCAGAACCACGGCCGGCTTGGCGTTCTTGATCGCGAGCGCGATGGACGAAAAGTCGGTCTGCAGCGTGTAGGTGGTCTGGTAGACGATCTTGAAGCCGAGTTCCTTCGCCTGCGCCACGCGGGCATGATAGCAGGCGAGCGAATAGGCGGACTCGAGACCAAGCAGCGCCACCGTCTTCGCCCCGTGCTGCTTCGCCAGCGGCAGAAGCTGGTGCAGATAGGTGGTGGAATCGGCGGTATTCATCAGGTTCCAGGTGTTGCCCTTCACATAGATCGAGGGCACTGAGGCGCCGGGCTCCAGTGTCGCCATGTGATACTTGTTGATCAGCGGCGCCACCGCGACGGTGACGAGGCTGGAATAGGGGCCGATCAGCAGGTTCACCTTGTCGAGCGTGATGAGCCGCTGATAGAGCCGCACCGCCGCGCCCGGGCTGCTCTTGTCGTCGTAGACCTTCAGCTCGACTTTGCGGCCGAGCCAGCCGCCATGCGCGTTGATTTCGGCAACGCCAAGTTGCAGGCCCCTGAGCTGGTATTCGCCGTCGGTTGCAAGGGGGCCGGTTTCCGAAACCGTGGTCCCGATCACGATCGGCTTGGCGGCCTGCGCCACGCCACCAAGACCGATCAGGCAGCTGAACGCGGCAAGCGCGCCGCGGCAATAAGACGATGCGCCCCATGGGCGACGTTGGCTGGGCATCTCCTGCGTTCCTCCCCAAATTACTTGCCGGACATATTACTTGCCGGACATTTTTCAGGTGGCCGACCCATCGGTCCCTGTTTAGACAGATCATAGCCTGCACTTGCCGGCATCTGAAGGCAATATGGGCCCGTAACGGCGTGCTTGTTGCCCCCACGGCGGGGTTGCCGCCACAGCGGGAGGGATGCCAGGGAGCAGGGTTGAGCCGCGAAGCGGATCAACGGAGCAAAGATGGCGCTCGTCCGCCGGCTTCAGCGCGGCCGGCGCGCCGGTTCCTCCTGGACGTTCAGCCCGTGCTTGCGCAGGAAGGCGCTGATGAGGGGCGCAAGCGGGGCGGCCGGATCCTCGGCGAAGTCGTAGCGGGCGCGGATCAGTGGCTTGTTGACCTGCAGCAGGGCGGCAAGATCGATCGGGGTGGCGACGACGACCGCATCAGCGTCCGAAGCCGCGATGGTTTGGCCCAGGGCGGCGAGCTGGCTTGGGCTGTAGCCCATGGCGGGCAGCACCTGGCCGATATGCGGGTAGGCGGCGAAGACGGTGAGGAGTTCCGGGGGGGCGGAGCGGCGCGGGTCGACCAGTTCCGCGGCGCCGGCGGCGAGCGCCGCGGCGGCGCCGGCGCCCGAGGGCATGCCGCCATGGGTGATGGTGGGGCCGTCCTCGACCACGAGCACGCGGCGGCCACGGACGGCAGCCGCGTCGTCGACGCGGACGGGGGAAAAGCCGCGCAGGACCGTGGCGCGCGGGTTGACCTCGCGCAGGCGGGCGATGAGGGCGGCGACGTCCCCGGGCGCGGCGGCATCCGCCTTGTTGGCGACGAGGATGTCCGCCATGCGCGCGACGGCCTCGCCGGGGTGGTGGGTGGTGACCTGGTCCGGGCGCAGCGCGTCTGCAACGGCGATGTGCAGGTCCGGGCGGATGAACGGGAAGTCGTTGTTGCCGCCGTCCCAGACCAGGATGTCGGCCTCGGCCTCTGCGGCACGCAGGATCGCGGCGTAGTCGACCCCGGCGAAGACGACGCCGCCGGCGGCGATGTGGGGTTCGTATTCCTCGCGTTCCTCGATGGTGCAGTCGGCGGCGGCGAGATCCGCGCGCGTCGCGAAGCGCTGCACGCGCTCGCGGAGGAGGTCGCCGTAGGGCATCGGGTGGCGCAGCACGCCGACGCGCAGGCGGTGGTGGCGGAGATGGCCAGCGAGCCAGCGCGAGATCGGCGATTTGCCGCAGCCGGTCCTGAGGCCGCTGACCGCGATCACCGGGCGGGAAGCGGCGAGCATGGTGCGCCGCGGGCCGAGCAGGGCGAAGTCCGCGCCCGTGGCGAGCGCGCGCGAGGCAAGGTGCATGACGTGGGCGTGCGCCACGTCGCTGTAGGCGAAGACAACCTGGTCCACGCGTTCGGCCCGGCAGAGATCCTCCAGTTTCGCTTCGGCAACAATAGGGATCCCGTTGGGGTAGTACCGGCCGGCGAGGGAAGCGGGATAGGTGCGGTTCGCGATGCCCGGGATCTGGGTGGCGGTGAAGGCGACGACGGTGGCGGCGGGATCGTCGCGGTAGACGACATTGAAATTGTGGAAATCGCGGCCGGCGGCGCCGAGGATGACGATGCGCATCTTTTGCTCACGCTGTTGTCGCGGCGGTGTCCACGCAATGGGTGGCGAGCGGAGGGAAGCCGTTGAACTCGACCGAGGCGTAGCTTGCGGTGTAGGCGCCGGCGCTGAGGAAATCGACGGTGTCGCCGATGGCGAGGTCGAGCGGCATGGCGTAGTTGGCGCGGTCGTAGATGATGTCCGTGCTGTCGCAGGTGGGGCCGGCGAGCACGG
Source organism: Acetobacteraceae bacterium (assembly GCA_027306955.1). Classification (GTDB taxonomy): domain Bacteria; phylum Pseudomonadota; class Alphaproteobacteria; order Acetobacterales; family Acetobacteraceae; genus JAJXXT01. The sequence continues at coordinate 6,156 of DAHUXX010000100.1, forward strand.
CGGGCTCCGCGGGGGCGACGTCGTGGCGGGTACGCAGCGGGTAGTGGATGGCCTCGTGCTGGGTTTCGGCGAGGCCGTTGTAGCGGCCGGCGTCGAGGTAGATCCAGCGCCGGGCGTCGTGGCCGCCGTGGCGGGCGATGAGCAGCACCTGGGCGCGCAGCAGGCCTGCGTCCGCGGTCATGTAGCGGCCAGGCTCGATCATGAGTTGCGGCGCCGATGAGCCGAAGTGCCGGGTGACGGACGTCATGATCGTCGCGGCGTATTCGGCGAGTGCCGGCAGCGGCGTGCGGTATTGCGCGGGGAGGCCACCGCCGAGATCGAGCAGGTCGAGCGTGACGCCGGCGCGGTGGCAGGCGTTGAAAACGCTGCAAGCGGTGCCGATGGCGGCGTCCCAGCGCAGCGGGTCGGTCTGCTGCGAGCCGACGTGGAACGAGACCCCGGTGGGGCGCAGGCCGAGCGAGCCGGCGTGCGTGAGCAGTTCCACCGCCATCGCGGCGGAGCAGCCGAATTTGCGGGAGAGCGGCCATTCGGCGCCGGCGGCGTGCACGGAGAGGCGGCAGAAGACGCGCGCGCCTGGGGCCGCGCGTGCCAGTTTCTCGAGCTCCGCCGGACTGTCGAAGGCGAACAGCGCGATGCCGGCCGCGTGCGCCTGCGCGATGTCGCGCTCGCGCTTGATGGTGTTGCCGAAGCAGCATCGTTGCGCATTGATACCGAGCCCGAGGCAGCGGCCGATTTCGCCGATGCTGGCGACGTCGAAGCCGATGTCCATTCTGGCGAGCGCTGCCAGCACCGGGGGCGCCGGGTTGGCCTTCACGGCGTAGTAGATGCGTGTGCCCGGAAGCAGCGCGCGCAGGGCGAGGCAGTGCTGGCGCACGGTTTCGAGATCGATGACGACGCAGGGCGTTGGCGGCAGCTGGCTCGCGAGGAAGCGGTCGATCCGCGCCAGCGTCGCGGCCCGTTGCGGGAGGGAGGCCCCGTACAGGTCCGACACGGGCGCGGGGTGGTTCAACGCCGGCCCCAGCGCCGGTAGCCCATGGCCTCCTCGACACGCCTGGTGGCCATGGCGATGGCGGCGGCGCGGGGCTGTTCGTTACGTTCTCGTGCTGACTCCAGCACCGCGCGGGTGTTGGTGCCGATCTTCTGGGCGATGGCGGCGAAGGCGCCGGCCTCGTTGCCACCATGATATTCTACCGCCGCGCCGATCACGCCGCCGGCATTGGCGATGAAGTCCGGCAGCACGACCACGCCGCGCGCGTGGAGAGCCGCCTCGGCCTCGGCGGTCGCGGGGATGTTGGCGCCCTCGGCGACGAGTTTCGCCTGGAGCCGCGCGATGTTGTCGGCGCGCAGCACGTCCGGGCGGGCGGCGGGGATCCAGATGTCGCAGGCAGCCCCGATGACGGCGTCGGGGTCGCGCTTGTCGCCGGTGGGGAAGTCGCGCAGCGGGCGGCCGGCCAGCTTATGGTGCGTGACGGCGGCGACATCGAGGCCGGCGGGGTCGAGCAAGGTCGCGCTGGTGTCGGAGGCGGCGACCAGGACGGCACCCTTTTCGGCGAGAAAGCGCGCGGCGTGGCGGCCGACGGCGCCGAACCCCTGGACCGCGACGCGCGCGCCGGCGAGCGAGAGGCCGCAATAGGGCAGCGCCGCCTCGATGGCGGCGACCAGACCGAACCCGGTGGCGCCGATCTCGTCGATGGGGATGCCGCCGAGCACGGGCGGCAGGCCGGCGGCACGACCGGTTTCGTCCTGGACCCAGGCGATGCAGCGCTCGTCCGTGCCCATGTCCGGACCCGGAATGTAGTCCGTGATGTCGCGCAGCGCGCCGGCGAAGGCGCGCATCAGCCGCTCCTTCTCCGCGAGCTTCATGTGGGGATCGGCGGCGATGACAGATTTGCCGCCGCCGTGCGGCAGGCCGGCGGCGGCGTTCTTCAGCGTCATGGCGCGGGCGAGGCGCGCGCATTCGGCGAGCGTGACGTCCGGGGCCATGCGGACCCCGCCGATCGACGGGCCGCAGGCGGTGTTGTCGACCACGACGATGGCGCGCAGGCCGCAAGCGGGGACGCTGAGGTGCACGATCTTTTCCGGACCCATTGCGTCGGCGGAGGCAAAGATGTCGTCCACGATACGTCTCCCTTGCGGTGGATGCCGTTACGTTGCGCGTTCCAGCGCGGCCTTGACGGCGGCGAGGAAACGCGCCGCCTCGCCGCCGGAGACGGCGCGATGGTCGAAGGTGAGCGAGAGCGGCAGCATGCGCCGCGCGGCAAAGCCCGCCGGCGTCTCGACGACGACCGGGCGGATGCGTCCGGCACCAAGGATGGCGACCTGCGGCGGCACCACGACGAGGACGGCGAACATGCCGCCGAGCGAGCCGAAATTGGACAGCGTCATGGTGGCACCGCGCAACGATTCCGGCGCGACACGGCGCGCGCGCGCGGCGGCGATGAGGGGTTGCAGCGCGGCGGCGAGGGCGGGTTCGTCCTGGCGGTCCGCGTCGCGCAGGACGGGGACGATGAGGCCGTCCGCGGTGTCGACCGCGATGCCGGCGTGGACGGAGGCGTTGAGCCGGCGGGATTGCGTCGGCCCGTCGTAGGCGGCGTTGAGGGCGGGCTCGGCGCGGCAGCCGGCGACCATGGCGGCGAGGAGGCGCGCGGTGACCGGCACGTCCGGTGGCCAGGCGTGGATGTCCGCCTCCTCCGTGACGGTGGCGGGGACGACCGCGTGACCGGCCTCCTCCATGCGCTGCGCCATGGCCCGGCGGATGCCGCGCAGGGGTTCGGCGCCGGACGGGACTTGTGTCCCTCGGGCCTGCGCGGCGCGTTCGATGTCCGCGCGGGTGATCTCGCCCGCGGGGCCGGTTCCGGAAATCGTTGCGAGATCGACACCGCGTGCCGCGGCCAGGGCGCGGATGGCCGGGGCCACCCGGGGGCGCGGGGCGCCGGGCGGCGGCTGTGTGGAGATGGGAGCGGGCGGCGGGGTGGGTGCCGGCGCGGCCTCGGCCAGTTCGCCGACGATGGCGCCGGGGTCGTGCTCCACGCCGTCGGTGAAAGCGACGAGGGGCGTGCCGATGGCGATGCGCGCGTGCGGCCCGGCCAGCAGTTTTTCGATGCGTCCGGCGCGCGGAGAGGGGATCTCCACCACCGCCTTGTCGGTTTCGACGGAGACCAGAGGCTGGTCGGCGACCACGTGGTCGCCCGCGGCGACGTGCCAGGCGACGATCTCCGCGTCCTGCAGACCCTCGCCGAGGTCGGGGAGTGGAAAGACGCGCTTCGGTTGCTCCGCCATGGTTCCCTCCCCTCACCCGTGCTGGAGGCTGCGGCGGGCGGCGGCGAGGATGCGCTCGACGCCGGGGATGTACTGCATCTCGAGCCGCGGCAAGGGCATCACCGTGTCCCAGCCGGTGACGCGCTCGACCGGGGCGAGCAGCGAGAGCAGGCCGGGGCCGGCGAGCTGGGCGGCTATTTCGGCACCGAAACCAGCGGTGAGCGGCGCCTCGTGGCAGATGACGCAGCGGCCGGTGCGGGCCACCGAGGCGAGGATGGAGGCGCTGTCGAGCGGCACCAGGGTCGCGACGTCGATGACCTCGGCCTGCTTGCCCTCGGCGGCCAGGCGGTCGGCCGCCGCGAGCATGTCCCGGACGATGGCACCCCAGCCGATCAGCGTGATGTCGCTGCCCTCGCGCAGCGTGAAGCAGCGGTCGAGCGGCAGCGCCACGCCGTCGTCCGCGACGTCCTCGCGGGCGGCGCGGTAGAGGCGCGTGGGCTCGAGGAAGACCACGGGGTCGGGGTCGCGGATGGCGGCGAGCAGGAGGCCGTAGGCGCGCCTTGGCGAGGAGGGATAGACGACGCGCAGGCCGGGGATGTTGGTGAAGCAGGCCTCGCCGCTTTCGGAATGATGTTCCGGCGCGTGGACGCCGCCGCCGGCGGGCATGCGCAGGACCATCGGGCAGGACAGGCGGCCGCGGGTGCGGGTGCGCAGGCGCGCGGCCTGGTTGAGCATCTGGTCGATGGTGGAATAGGCGAAACCCATGAACTGGATTTCCGCCACCGGGCGGAACCGCTGCGCGGCCAGGCCCACCGAGATGCCGGCGATGGCGGCCTCGGCGAGCGGCGTGTCGAGGACTCTCTCGGGTCCGAAACGGGTGAGCAGGCCGTCGGTGGCGCGGAACACGCCGCCGTCGCGCCCAACATCCTCGCCGAGGACGAGGACCGAGGCGTCCTCGGTCATGGCGCGGGCGAGAGCGAGGTTGATGGCCTCGACGAGGGCGATTTCAGGCATCGGGCGCCTCCTGGCCGAGCGCCTGCGCCCGCTGGGCGCGGATGGACGGCGGAAGTTCGGCGAAGAGATGGTCGAAGATCGCGGCGAGAGGCTGCGGCGGGGTGGCGAGATAGGACTCGGTCGCCTCGTCGACGGCGGTGGCGGCATCGGCCAGCGCGTGTTCCTCGTCCTCGCGGCTCCAGGCGCCTTGCGCGACGAGGTAGGCGCGCAGGCGGGCGATGGGCTCGCCGTGCCAGCTGGCGGTGACTGCCGCGTCGTCGCGGTAGCGCCGCGCGTCGTCGGCGGTGGTGTGGTCGCTGAGGCGGTAGGTGATGGCCTCGACGAGCGTGGCGCCGCCGCCCTCGCGGGCGCGGGCGAGGGCGCGGGCGACGGCGTCGCGCACGGCGACGACGTCGTTGCCGTCCACCTGTTCGCCGGGGATGCCGGCGGCGATGGCTTTCTGCGCGAGCGTGGCGGCGGCCGTCTGCGCCGAGCGCGGCACCGAGATCGCCCACTGGTTGTTGTTGACCAGCATGACCATGGGCAGGCGCCAGGGGCCGGCCATGTTGATCGCCTCGTAGAAATCGCCCTTGGAGGTGGCACCGTCGCCGAGGATGCAGAGCGAGGCGCGCTTCTCCTTGCGCAGCGCGAAGGCGAGGGCGACGCCGGCGGCGTGCGGCGCGTGGGCGGCGACGGGGACCGAAATCGGGAAGTCCTCGCGCGGGCCGGCGAAGTCGCTGCCGCGCTCGTCGCCGCCCCAGTAGAGCAGCAGTTCCAGCGGCGTGACGCCACGCCAGAGCTGGGCCGACTGCTCGCGGAACGAGGGAAGCAGCACGTCGCCTGGCGCCATGGCGCTGGCGGCGCCGATGCCGACGGCCTCCTGCCCGAGCGAGGAGGCGAAGGTGCCGAGGCGGCCGGTGCGCTGCAGTGCCACCGCCTTCGCGTCGAAGGCGCGGGTGAGCACCATGGCGCGGTAGAGGGGAATCAGATCCGCGGCTCGCGCGGCGAATTCCGGCAGGGCCCCGGTCGGGTGGCCGTCCGCATCGATGTAGCGCGTGAAGGTGATGGAGAACTGCGCGGCGGTTTCTGTTGTCATCGTTCCCCCCGGGCGGTCTTCCCCGGCTCGCGGCCATCCTGCGCGGGGACCGTGGCACCAGGCATTGCGCTGGATCAATAGGATTCAGCGCCGCATGGGCGGCGCTCGCGCCGCTGCGCTTGATCTGGTTCAATGAGGGCGCCTGCCCCGCGGCGGATGGTCGGCGCGGTTTGCGGAAGGTGGCGCGTGTCGTTCGAACGGGTGCTGCGTCGTGCGCTGATCGCCATCGCGGTCGTGGGGCTGGCGGCGGGGCTGTTGGCGCTTGGCGTGGGCCAGGCGGGGCTCGCGGGCATTCTCTGGACGGTGACCACGCTGCCGGTCGCGGCGGGGCTGCTGGTTGCCATCCTGCGCGATCTGCTGGCAGGCAGGCTCGGCGTCGATGTCATCGCGCTGATCTCCATGCTCGGCGCGGTGGCGCTGGGCCAGCCGCTCGCGGGGGCGGTGGTGGCGCTGATGTACGCTGGCGGCACCATGCTCGAGGACGTGGCGGTGGCGCGGGCGGAGCGCAACCTGCGCGCGCTGGCGGACCGGGCGCCGCGCGTGGCGCACCGCTACGCGGACGGGGGCATCGCGGATGTGCCGGTCGCCGCCGTGGCGGTGGGCGACCGGCTGCTGGTGCGCGGCGGCGAGATCGTGCCGGTCGATGGCGTCGTCGCGAGCGACCAGGCGGTGGTGGATGAATCGACGCTGACGGGCGAGGCGATCGCGGTCGCGCGGGCGCAGGGTGGCGCGGTGGCGAGCGGCGCGGTGAACGCGGGGCCGGCGTTCGACCTGCGTGCGACGGCGCTGGCCGCCGACAGCACCTATGCCGGCATCGTGAAGATGGTGGCGGCGGCACAGGCGACGAAGGCACCGCTGGTGCGGCTCGCGGATCGTTTCGCGCTGGTGCTGCTGCCGGCGACGGTGGCGGTGGCGCTGGCCGCGTGGCTCGCCTCGGGCGATCCGCTGCGTGGGCTCGCGGTGTTCGTGGCGGCGACGCCGTGCCCGCTCATTCTCGCGGCCCCGGTGGCGTTCATCGCCGGCGTGGCGCAGGCGGCGTGGCGCGGCATCCTGGTCAAGGGCGGCGGCGCGCTGGAGAAGCTCGCGCGCGTGCGCACGGTGCTGTTCGACAAGACCGGCACGCTGACGCTGGGCGGTGCGCGGCTGCTCTCGATCGAGACGGCTCCGGGGGAGGATGCCGAGGAGGTGCTGCGGCTCGCGGCGTCGCTGGAGCAGGCCTCGCACCATGTGGTCGCGGACGTGATCGTGAAGAGCGCGAGCGCCCGGGGGCTGGCGCTTTCGTTGCCCGAGGATGTGCGCGAGACCATGGGCACGGGGCTGCGCGGGACGATCGGCGGGCGGGCGGTGACGGTGGGGGCGGTGACGCTGCTGGCCGCGGAGGCGCGCGGTGTCGGATGGGTGGTGCGGGCGCTGCGGCGGGCGGCTTGGCGCTCGGCGCTCACGGTTTTCGTTGCGGTGGACGAACGGCCGGTGGGCGTGCTGCTGCTGGCCGACGAGCTGCGCGCGGATGCGCCGCGCGCGATCCGCACGCTGCGCGAGGCGGGCGTGGGCCGCGTGCTGATGGTGACGGGCGACCGGGCGGAGACGGCGGAGACGATCGGGGCGGCGCTCGACCTCGACCAGGTGCTGGCGGACCGGGTGCCGTCCGACAAGGTGGACGCGGTGCGGTTCGAGCAGCAACGCCAGACCACGGCGATGGTGGGCGACGGCATCAACGACGCGCCGGCGCTGGCGGCCGCGGATGTGGGGATCGCGCTCGGGGCGCTCGGGGCGAGCGCGTCCTCCGAGGCGGCGGACGCGGTGATCCTGGCGGACGCGATCGACCGCGTGGGCGAGGCGATCCTGATCGCGCGGCGGGCGCGGCGGATCGCGATGGAGAGCATCCTTGCCGGGATGGGGCTTTCCGGGCTCGCGATGCTGGCGGCGGCGGTGGGGTGGCTGGCGCCGGTGCCGGCGGCGATCGTGCAGGAGCTGATCGACGTGGTGGTGATCGTGAACGCGCTCCGGGCGCTGCGGCCGGCGCGGCGGCGCGTGCGCGCGACGATCCCCGAGGTGGCGGAGCGGGCGCTGCGGCGCGACCATGAGGCGCTGGGGGCGAGCCTCGACACGCTGCGCGGCATCGCGGACGAGCTGGACGACGCGCCGGAGGACCGCGCGGCGGCGCTGATCGCAGAGGCGAACGCGCTGGTGCGCCAGCACATCGTGGCGCACGAGCGCGAGGACGAGGGGACGCTGCAGCGCCTGCTTTCGGGCAGCGCGGATGGCATCAGCCTCGCGGCGTTGAGCAGGGCGCACCGGGAGATCCTGCATCTCGCGCGGCTGCTCGACCGGCTGGCGGCGGAGCTGCCGACGGCGCGTGCCGACCGGTACCTGGTGCGCGACGCGCAGCGGCTGATCGAGTCACTGGCGCAGATCGTGCGCATCCACTCGGCGCAGGAGGACGATATCTACCGGGTGTTCGGCGAGGGCTGAGCCCGGCGCCGCGCCCGGCACTGATACGCGCTGCGCGCGGTTGGGCCATGCGGCCGCCGGTGATGCGCCATTGATCAACATCAGTGACAGCGTGGCCGCCCGTCCACATTACTAACGAGCAGGTTTGGTCGCGCGTCTGCCGGTTTCCCGCAGGCGTGGCGCGAGATTTCCCCGGCCGCCCATAAACCGGGAGGTGACGTCATGCAGGCACAACCGCATCAGGGTCGCGCCGCCCGGTTCGGCGCTTACCTCGCGCTCGGCCTTGTTGCGCTCGGCCTTGTTGCCCTGGCCTCGCCCGGCTTCGGACAGACAGCGGGCTCGGTCACGACCTATCATGCCGATGCCGCGCGCAGCGCGCATTACGTGGCGCCGGGGCTCACCTGGCAGGCGGCCGCGCGGATGCGCCTCGACGCGGGGTTCGATGGCCGCGTGCCGGGGCATGTCTATGCGCAGCCGCTGGTGTGGAACCCGGGCAACGGGGCCGCGGCGCGGCTGATCGTGGTGACCGAGAGCAACGACGTCGTGGCGCTCGATGCCGGCACCGGGCGAACGATCTGGCAGCGGCATCTCGGCACGGCGCTGCCGTCGACCAAGTTCCCCTGCACCAATATCGACCCGGTCGGCATCACCGGTACGCCGGTCATCGATCCGCGTACCGGCGTGCTTTATCTCGACGCGATGATCGGCGGGCCGGGTGGACCGCGCCAGCAGGTCTTCGGCCTCAGCCAGGCGAACGGGGCGATGCTGCCCGGCTGGCCGATCGATGTCCGCAAGGCGCTGGCCGCGCGGGGGTTCGAGTTCGTGGAGCGCAACCAGCAGCAGCGCGCGGCGCTGGCGCTGATCGGCAGCCGCGTCTTTGTCGCCTTCGGCGGGTTCGCGGGGGATTGCGGGTGGTATCACGGCATCATTCTCGGGCTCGACACCGCGCCGCCGCGGCTCGCGGCCGTGTGGATGGCGCGGGGGCTGAAGGGCGGTGTGTGGGCGCCAGGCGGGATCAGCGTGGTGGGACAGCACCTGTTCTTCGCGACCGGCAACACCGAGCGCGCGCCCACGGCGAGTGGCTGGGACGACGGTGTGAGCGTGTTCCGCGAGACGCCGGCGCTGCTGCGCACGACCGACCCCAGGGACAGTTTCACGCCGCAGAACTACGCCGATCTCGACGACCTCGACCTCGATCTCGGCGGCACCGAGCCGGTGCCGCTCGACATGCCGGACGGGGCGCATCGGCTGCTCGCGTTGGGCAAGGACGGCAAGGCCTACCTGCTCGATCGCAACGATCTCGGCGGTATCGGCGGCGCGGTCGCGGTGCAGCGCGTGGCGGGTGGACCGATCATCACGGGGCCGGCGGTGTATCGCCTGGGGAGCCAGACGATGATGGCGTTCCGCGCGCCCAAGGCGATCTGCCCCGAGGGGGACAACAAGGCGACGGCGCTGGTGGGGATGGCGGTGAGCGATCGCGGCATGCGCGCGATGTGGTGCGCGCCGGTTCATGGCGGCGGGATCCCGATCGTGACCACGGCGGGGCCCGAGGCCGATCCCATCATCTGGTTCATGGGGGCCGAGGGCGACAACCGGTTGCACGGATTTCGCGGCGACACCGGCCAACCGGTCTACACCAGCGGCGCCGCCTTGCCGGGGATGCGGCATTTCGTGACGCCGGTGGTGGCGGGCGGCAGGCTCTACGTCGCGGGCGACGGGCGCGTCTTCGCTTTCGGCTGGGGCGGGCAGACTGCCAGCCGGCGGTAGCGGCGCGTCAGCCCGTACGCTGGTCGGGGTCGCGCAGGACGACGTAGATCGCGGGGATGACGAGCACCGTGAGCAGCGTCGAGGAGGCGAGGCCGAAGAGGAGCGAGATGGCGAGGCCCTGGAAGATCGGGTCCGTGAGGATGGTCGCCGCACCGATCATCGCCGAGAGGGCGGTGAGCAGGATGGGGCGGAAGCGGATGGCGCCGGCATCGAGCAGCACCTCGCGCAGGGTCTTGCCGGGGGCGGCGCCGTGGCGGACGAAATCCACCAGCAGGATCGAGTTGCGCACGATGATGCCGGCGAGCGCGATGAAGCCGATCATCGAGGTGGCGGTGAACGGCGCGTGGAACAGCCAGTGGCCGGGCAGGATGCCGATCAGCGTGAGCGGCACCGGTGTGAGGATCACCAGCGGCAGCTTGAAACTGCCGAACTGGGCGACGACGAGAATGTAGATGCCCAGGAGCGCCACGCCGAACGCGGCACCCATGTCGCGGAAGGTGACGTAGGTGATCTCCCACTCGCCGTCCCAGAGCAGGCTCGGCTTTGCCTCGTTACGGGGCTGGCCGCGCAGGCGGATCTCCGGGCGCGGCAGGTTGCCCCAGTTGTGCTGCGCGATGGCCTTGTCCACGGCGAGCATGCCGTAGATCGGGGCTTCGAATTTTCCGGCGAGTTCGGCCATCACCATGTCGGCATAGTGGCCGTCGCGGCGGAACAGAACGCGCGAGCCGAGCACCTTGTGCACCTGCACGACCTGGCCGAGTTCCACCACGCGGGTGCTGCCGGGGATGCTGTTGGCGGGCACCGGCGTGGAGGCCAGGCGTTGGTTCCAGGTGAGGTCCCGCTTGGGCAGGCTGACGACGATCTCGATCGGGTTGCGCTCGGCGCCACGGTGCGAGTAGCCGACCGGCACGCCGCCGTAGAGCGACTGGATGGTGTTGTAGATGTCGGCCTGTTCGACACCGAAATATTCCGCCTTGTCCTGGTTGATCGAGATCTGCAGGCGCGGGCGCGGCTTGCCCCAGGAGTTCGTCACGTCGACGATGTAGGGGATGGACTTGAAGATCTTCTCGACCTCGCGCGCGACCTCGAGGCGGACCTTCTCGGTGGGGCCGTAGATCTCGGCGAGAAGGGTGGCGAGGACCGGCGGGCCGGGCGGGGATTCCACGACCTGGATGGTGCCGCCAGGGGGCAGCTTCAGGCCCTTGTCCAGGCGGTGGCGCAGGTCGATGGCGATGGCGTGGCTGTCGCGGTTGCGCGCTGCCTTGTCCGTCAGTTCCACCTGCAGGTCGCCGAGTTCCGGCGTCTGGCGCATGTAGTAGTGGCGCACCAGGCCGTTGAAGTCGTAGGGCGCGGCGGTGCCGGCATAGGCCTGGATGGTGCGCACCTCCGGGATGGCGCGGGCGATATCGGCGGCGGCGAAGAGGGTCTGCTCGGTGTCCTCCAGCGTGCTGCCGGGGGGCAGGTTCACCTCCACCGCGAGGGTGGATTTGTTGTCGAAAGGCAACAGCTTCACCGTCACCGCCTCGGTGTAGAACATCAGGCAGGCGGCGATCATGGCGAGGATGACGAGGATCAGGAAGGTCCAGGCGCGGGCGCGAGTACGCAGCACTGGCTCGGCGACGGCGCGGTAGATGCGGCCCAGCCGGTCGTGGCCGTGGTGGTGCAGGTCGCGGCCGATGGCGGGGGTCGTGACCGCGAGGAACTCCGCCTCCTCGGCGCGGGCCTCGGCCGAGGGGGTCGCGTGCTCCGGATGCAGCTTGAACATCAGCCAGGGGGCGACGACCATGGCGACGAAGAAGGAGAACAGCATCGCCGCCGAGGCGTTGACCGGGATCGGCGCCATGTAGGGGCCCATCATGCCGGAGACGAAGAGCATCGGCAGCAACGCGGCGATCACGGTGAGGGTGGCGACCACGGTGGGGTTGCCGACCTCCGCCACCGCCTCGATCGCCGCCTGCAGGCGCGGGCGGCCGTCGCCCATGCGCCAGTGGCGCGCGATGTTCTCCACCACCACGATGGCGTCGTCGACCAGGATGCCGATCGAGAAGATCAGCGCGAACAGGCTGACGCGGTTGATGGTGTAACCCATCAGGTTGGAGGCGAAGATGGTGAGCAGGATGGTGGTGGGGATGACGACGAGGGTTACCACCGCCTCGCGCCAGCCGACCGCGAAGGCGATCAGCACCACGATGCTGACCGTTGCGAGGCCGAGATGGAACAGCAGTTCGTTGGCCTTGGCGTTCGCGGAGTGGCCGTAGTCGCGCGTGACCTGGACGTTGATGTCCCTGGGGATCATGCTGCCCTCGAGCAGCTTGACGCGGCTCAGGATGCTGTCGGCGACCACGACGGCGTTGGTGCCGGAGCGCTTGGCGAGCGCGATGGTGGCGGCCGGGACGCGGTTCCAGCCGCCCTGTCTCGGCGTGAGGCTCCAGACGCCGCGCTCCGCGGTGCTGGCGGTGACGACGACCTTCGCGACGTCGCGCACGTAGACCGGGCGGCCGTCGCGGGTGGTGAGCAGGAGCAGGCCGATATCGGGCACGCCGAACAGCGTCTGGCCAGCGGCAAGGACGCGCTGCCTGCCGTTGTCGCGCACGCTGCCCGCGACGAACTCGTTGTTGGCGCCCTGCACCTTCGCGATGAGCTGCTGCAGGGTGACGCCGTAGAGCATCAGCTTCTCGGGGTCGGGCTCGACACGGATCTGCTCGGGGCCGGAGCCGACGAGGTAGGTGGTGCCGACGTTGTCGACCTTGATCATCTCCGAGCGCAGCTTGCGGGCGAGGTCGTAGAGGCTCTGCTCGTTCCAGCGCGCGGCGGCGGAGGGCTTGGGCGAGAGGGTGAGGGTGACGACGGCGACGTCGTTGATGCCGTGGCCGACGATCAGCGGCCTGGGGATCCCGAGCGGGATCTTGTCGAGGTTGGCGTTGATCTTGTCGTCCACGCGCAGGACCGCGTTGTCCTCGTTCGTGCCGACGGCGAAGCGGGCGGTGACGACGACGGAATCGTCCTGGGTCTGGCTGTAGACGTGCTCGACGCCGGGGATGGCCTTGACGATCGCCTCGAGCGGCTTGGTGACCAGTTCCGCCGCGTCCGGCGCGCGCAGGCCGTTGGCGGTGACCATGATGTCGACCATCGGCACGCTGATCTGCGGGTCTTCCTCGCGCGGGATGGTCATGAGCGCGACCATGCCCGCGGCGAGGGCGGCGAGCAGGAAGAGGGGCGTGAGCGGCGAGCGGATCGTCGCGCGGGTCAGGCGCCCTGAGATTCCGAGTTTCATGCGCGGCCGGATTTCATGATGGGCGTGGTTTCACGATGCGCCGGGTTCAGGGATGTACCAGGACGTCGCCGCCGTGCACGCCGGAGAGGATCTCGAGCCCGTCCGGCATGGTGGCGGTGGGGTGCGGCTCGCCGCGCTGGACGGGGATGGTGACGACCTCGCCGGAGGCCTCGCGCAGGCGCACGTAGTCAAGGCCGAAGCGGGTCTCGACGAAGCTGCCGGGAATGACGAAGCCAGGGCGGGTGCCGGCGTCGATCCAGACCAGCACGCGGTCGCCCACGAAGTAGTTGCCGAGATCGGGCACTTTCGCGTCCGCGACGACACGGCCGGCCTGGATCTGCGGGTAGACCAGGGTGATGGTGCCGGTGGCGCCGCCCGGGGCGCCGAGCTGGTTGGCGGCGATGCGCACCGTGTCGCCGGGATGGAGGAAGAGCGCATGCTCCTCCGGGATCTGCAGGCGCAGGAGGAAGGGTTCCTCGCCGACGGTCGCGACGGTGTCGCCGCCGAGCACGACGGAGCCGGTGGTGAGCGGAACGGTGAGGATGCGCCCGTCGACCGGGGCGCGGACCTGGCCCTCGTTGAGGTTCTGCTGGGCGGAGGCTCGCTGCTCGATGGCGGCACGCAGCGTCGCCTCCGCGACGTTGACCGCGGTCTGCGCCGGGTCGGCGGTGGCGCGCGGGCCGACGCCCTGGCGGTAGAGCGTCAGGGCGCGGTCGAGGTTGATCTTCGCCTGGGCAAGCGTGGATTGCAGGCCGGCGATCTGGGCGTCCAGCGCGCGGACCTGGAGCAGCAGCTTCTGGTCCACGACGACCGCGATCACCTGGCCCGCCTTGACCATGTCGCCCTGGCGGACGGACAGGCTTTCAATGGTGCCACCGATGCGCGCACGGGCGGCGACCACGTTGGGACTCTCCACCGTGGCGAACACCGCTTTCTGGTCGGTGATCTCGGTCTCGCGGACGGTGAAGGTGGTCTGCGCCACGGCCGGGCCCGCTGCGGCGAGCAGCGCCATGGCGGCGACGAGGACGTTACGCAGACGCATCGTTCTGCTCCGTGGTTCAGTGCCGGTCGAGGACGTGGCCGGTGGCGGGGCTGAGGCGTACCACCGGCAGGCCGGCGCGCTTCCAGGCCTGGATGCCGCCCGCCATGTGCGTATCGACGGGGACCTCGGCGACCAGGCAGCGGTGGATCGCCTTGGCCGAGCGGATGCCGGAGCCGCAGTGGAACACGACCCTGCGCCCGTCCGCCGGCAGCGCCGCGGGGTCGAAGGCGGAAAGCGGGAAGAGCAGCGCGCCGTGGATGCGTTCGGCACCGTATTCGTGGGGCTCGCGCACGTCGATCAGCACGATCTCGTGCGTCTCCAGGGCTTCGGCCACGGCGGCGGGCGTCATTTCGTTGATCATAGGCGTCACGATTTCCTTCTGTCGCGGATCAGGCGGGAAGTCGCGCGGGTCCGCGAGACGCGCGACGGAGAATGGCGGAACCGGCGGGCACTGCCTTGACGCGGATCAATGCGCGCGGCGGCACCGCGCGGCAGGTTGACATCGGTTGCATTGCCGTCACGCCCGCGGGCGACGCCGCGCCACGGGCGCGCGCCGTGCAGGGCGGACCGGAGCTTCGCAGAGGGCGTCGGGTTTGCAGAACACGTCGAACAGCGTTTCCAGCACGCGGCCGGCGGGCTCGCTGGCGATGGCGTACCAGATGGTCTGGCCCTCGCGGCGGGTGCGGACCAACCCGTCCTTGCGCAGCAGGGAGAGGTGCTGGGAGACGGTGGAGTCCCTGAGGCCGAGGAAGGCGGCGAGCTCGCCCACCGAGCGCTCGGCGCGCGCGAGCTGGCAGAGGATGAGCAGGCGGTGGCGGTTGCCGAGCGATTTCAGCAGGTCGCTTGCCCGGTCCGCGGCGCTCAGCATCGCGGACGGGTCCAGCCTGGATGCGGGGGGTATGGGAGGCTTCATGGTTTCGTGCTTGCGTATCTACGTTTT
>DAHUXX010000125.1 GCA_027306955.1 Acetobacteraceae bacterium
CCCCCGATGAAACCCGGCATGAAACCCGGCATGAAACCCGGCCCCGACGAACTGCCGAGCCTCGATGCGATCGACCGGCGCATCCTCGCGGAACTGCAGGCCGACGGGCGCATGACCAACGTGGAACTGGCCAGCAAGGCCGGCATTTCCGCACCCCCCTGCCTGCGCCGCGTCCGCCGGCTCGAGGAGGCCGGCATCATCCGCGGCTACCACGCGGACACGGACCCCTCGCTCCTCGGCTGGCCCATCACCGTCTTCGCCATCGTCGGCCTGGAAAGCCAGAAGGAGGCCGTGCTCGCCGGCTTCGAGAAGCTGGTCGCCGGCTGGCCGGAGGTGCGCGAGTGCCACATGATCCGCGGCGGCGGCGACTTCCTGCTGCGCCTCCTCGCCCGCGACACCGCGCACGAGAACGCGCTCACCCAGCGCCTCACCGGCGCGCCCAACGTCAGCCGTGTGCAGACGCTGCAGACCATCCGCACCAGCCGCTCGCTTGCCGGCGTCCCCTTCGAGAAGAACGCCGGCTGACCGCCGGGCCGCCCGCCATGCCGCCCCTTCCGCGCGTGCCGTCCTGGCTGCTCTCGCTCACGCTGCTGCGCCTGCTGGTGGCCGACTTCGTGCCGCTGTCGCCAGACGAGGCCTATTACCGTCTCTGGTCCACCGCGCTGGCGCCCGGTTACCTCGACCACCCGCCGATGGTCGCCCTGATGATCCGCGCCGGCACCGCGCTCGCGGGCGACGGCCCGCTCGGCGTGCGCCTCCTCGCCCCGTTCGCGGCCCTGCTCGGCTCGCTCCTGCTGATGGACGCGGTCGATCGCGCCGCCCCCAGCCGGGGCGAGGCTGCCGCCCTGCTGCTCAACGCCACGCTCCTCTTCGGCGCCGGCGCCATCATCATCACGCCGGACACGCCGCTGCTGCTGTTCTGGACCGCAGCCCTCTGGGCGCTCACGCGGCTCGAACAGACGTGGGACCGGCGCTGGTGGTTCGCCGCCGGCCTTGCCACCGGCCTCGCCCTGTTCAGCAAATACACCGCCTTCCTCATCTTCCCCGCCGCCCTCGTCTGGCTCATCGCCGCCCGCCCGCGCGAGCTGCGCCGGTGGGAACCCTGGGCCGGGCTGGCGCTCGCGCTCCTCGTCGTCGCGCCGGACATCGCCTGGAACGCCGCGCATCACTGGGCCAGCTACGCCAAGCAGGGCGGCCGCCTGTTCGACTTCCAGCCGCTGCGCGCCCTGCAATTCATGGGCGAGCTCCTCGGCGGTCAGATCGGTCTCGCCACCCCGCTCGTGGCACTGCTGCTGGTCCAGGGGCAGGTCCGCGCGTGGCGGGGCCGCGCGATGCTGCCGCTCGCCTTCACCCTCGTGCCCACCGCCGTCTTCGTCATCCACGCCCTCGGCGACCGCGTGCAGGGCAACTGGCCCGCCGTCATCTACCCCTCCGCGGCACTCGCCACCGCCCTCTACCCGATCCCGCAGCGCCGCCTGCGCCAGGCGATCGGGCTCGGCATGGGCATCACGCTGCTGGTCTATGTCCAGGCCGCGACCGGCCTCATGCCGCTCCCCGCGCGGCTCGACCCCGCCGCTCGCCAGCTGCGCGGCTGGTCCGCCATGGCGCAGGGACTGCCGCACGCCGACTTCCTCGCCGCCGAGAACTACGGCGTCGCCGCGGAGCTCGCGCTGTTCCGCCATCCCGTCTTCGGCGCCGCCCCGCGCTGGTCGTTCTTCGCTCTCCCGCGCGCCATGCCGCACGGCACCGGCCTGCTGCTCACCGACGGCAGGCCGGACCCCGGATTCTGGGCGAGCATGCACCGCGTCGGCACCGTCACGCGCACCTCCCACGGGATGGTCCTCGCCCGCTACCGCCTCTATCGTGTGACGCCGCGGGAGAAACTTACCTTGCTCACAGCGAAGAAATGACCACCGGTACCGCCGCCCGCCTGCCGACGATGGAGGACATCCTCGCCGCCCGCGCCCGCCTCGCGGGCCAGGTCGTCCGCACGCCGATCCTGCGCCACACCTTGCTCGACCAGCGCACCGGCGGGCGCATCCTGCTCAAGGCGGAGCCACTGCAGCGCACCGGCAGCTTCAAGCTGCGTGGCGCCACCAGCGCCATCCGTGCCCTGCCGGAAGCGGACCGCGCCCGCGGCGTCGTCACCTTCTCCTCGGGCAACCATGGCCAGGCCGTCGCCTGCGCCGCTTCCTCGGTCGGCGCCCGCGCCACCATCTTCATGCCGTCCGACGCGCCCGCCATCAAAGTGGAAAGCACGCGAAGCTGGGGTGCCGAGGTCATTCAGTACGACCGCGGGACGCAGGACCGCGAGGCGATGGCGCGCGAGCACATGGCCCGCACCGGCGCCGTGCTGATCCCGCCCTTCGACGCCGTGGAGGTCATCGCCGGGCAGGGCAGCGCCGCGCTGGAACTCGTCGAGGACGCCGGCGAACCACTCGACGCGCTCATGGTCTGCACCGGCGGCGGCGGTTTCATCGCCGGCTGCGCGCTCGCCATGGAGGCCGTCTCGCCGCAAACCCGCATCGTCGCCGTCGAGCCCGAGGGCTGGGACGACACCGGCCGCTCGCTGGCCGCCGGCGAGCGCGTCGCGGCCAGCGGCGGCTCGCTGCTCTGCGACGCGCTGCTGGCACCCAGGCCCGGCGAAATGACCTTCGCCATCAACCGCCGCCTCCTCGCCGCCGCGATCGCGGTGACGGACGCGGAGGTGCTCGCCGCCATCGCCTTCGCTTTCCGCCATCTCAAGGTCGTGGTGGAGCCCGGCGGCGCCGTCTGCCTCGCCGCACTCCTCGCCGGCAAGATCGACGCGCGCGGCCAGACCGTCGGCGCCATGCTCTCCGGCGGCAATATCGATCCCGCAACGTTCCAGCGGGCACTCGCGACCGGAAACGACAGCCTGGGGGAGGGGAGTGATGGACGTTGACGCCCATGCAATGACCGCCGCCGAATGGCAGGCCCGCCTGGACTGCGCCGCCGCCTACCGCCTGGTCGAACATTTCGGCATGAGCGACCTGGTCTACAACCACATCACCGTGCGCGTGCCCGGCACCGAGACCTTCCTCATCAACCCCTATGGCTGGATGTACGAGGAGATCTCCGCCTCCTCGCTCGTCCTCATCGACATCGACGGCAAGGTCCTGCGCAACCCGCACGCCGATCTCGGCATCAATCTCGCGGGCTACGTCATCCACTCCGCGGTCCACGCCGCGCGCGCCGATATCGGCTGCGTGATCCACACCCACACCCGCGCCGGCATGGCCGTCTCCGCCATGAAATGCGGCCTGCTGCCGCTCACCCAGACGGCGATGCGCTGCATGCCCGTCGCCGTCCACGAATACGAGGGCCCCGCCATCGACACCGACGAGCGCGCCCGCCTCGTCGCCGACATGAAACGCCCGGATGGGGGAACCGCCAACGCCGTGATCCTGCGCAACCACGGCCTGCTCGCCGCCGGCCCCTCCGCCGCCGAGGCCTTCAACCTCATGTACTGGCTGGAGATGGCCTGCCGCGCCCAGGTGGACGCCATGGCCGCGCGCACGGAACTCACCATGCCGTCGGACAACGTCGTCGCCCACGCGGTGCATCTCTACCAGCCCGCCACGCGCCGCCCCTTCGGCCGCATGGAGTGGCCGGCGATGCTCCGCCTGCTCGACCGCCGCGACCCGACCTGGCGCACCTAGCGGCGCCGCGCCTTCCCTCTCCCCGCGACAAGGAGAAGCCCCGCGATGAGCGACAAGGTCCACGTCACCGTCACGCGCCAGGGGCGCTATCGCTTCCTCGTGGATTTCGCGCCCGGCAGCGAGAACACGCCGATCGCGAAGACGTTGGGCGACGAACCGCCGCCGCTCGGCGAGGGTGCCGGCCCGTCGCCGGCGCAGCTGCTCGCAGCCGCGGTCGCCAACTGCCTCTCCTCGAGCCTCGTCTTCGCCACCGGCAAGTACAAGGAAGACCCCGGCGCGCTCACCACCAGCGTCACCTGCGAGATCGGCCGCAACGACCGCAACCGCCTGCGCATCCTCGCCATGCAGGTGGAGATGACGCTGGGCAGCGCACCGGCATCCCTCGGCCATCTCGACCGCGCGCTCGCACAGTTCGAGGATTTCTGCACCGTCTCGCAGAGCGTGCGCGCCGGCATCCCCTTCACCGTGACGGTGAAGGGCCCGGACGGAACCATCCTGAAATAGCATCCGCCGCTCCGTTCGTTACGCAGAACGAAACAGGCTGCGCCCGCCCCCGCGCCGGCGGCCCGGCTGCGCCGGAGTTCGCGAGTCCCCGCTTGCTCCTTTCGACGGGCCGGCTAAAAGCGTCGCCACCGCGGAGCGATGTCGCTGATGCGCCGTGCATGCACGCAGCCATCGCGCCCAGCCGGGCCAAGCAAGCAACGAAAACGAACCACAGGGAGACCACGGATGCGACGACCCTTCCAACGCGCCTGGACCGCCTGCGCGGCCGGGCTTCTCGCCTCGGGCCTGGCGCTCTCCGCCGCCGCCGCCCAGACCGCGCCGTCGGAGATCAAGATCGGCACGCTCTACGCCAGCAGCGGCGCCTTCGCCGTTCCCTCGCAGTCGCAGTTACAGGGACTGAAATACTGGGCGGCAGGCGTGAACAGGTCCGGCGGCGTCTTCGTCAAGGCGTTCGACAAGAAGATCCCCGTCAAGATCGTCGCCTATGACGACCAGAGCTCCACCGCGACCGCCACCACCCTCTACAGCCAGCTCGTCACCCAGGACCACGTGAACATCCTGATGGCGGATTTCGGCTCGGTGCTCACCTCGGTCGCCATCCCCATCGCCGCCGAGCACCACATGCTGCTCATCGACCCCACGGGCTCGGGCGCCAACTTCTTCACCAGGAAGACCAACTACCTCGCGGACATCAGCATCCCCACCTCGGCGGTCTGGCCGCGGGTGCTTGGTGACTTCATCCTCGCCCACAAGATCAAGCGCGTCGCGATCATCTATGATTCGAACGACTTCGACGCCTCGCAGGCCACCACGCTGAAGGCCACGCTGGAAAAGGGCGGCGTGAAGCCCGTCTACGACCACGGCGTGCCAACCAGCGAATCCAACTACACCGTCCTGATCCACACCATCGCCGCCAGCCACCCGGACGCGGTGGTCGAGTTCGGCTACGCGCTGAACGACATCGCCTTCTTCCACGCGCTCTCGGGCAGCGGGCTGCACTTCAAGATGACGTTCAGCATTTTCCCCGGCCAGCTCCTGGCACTGCTGGAGAAGAACGTCGGCACCAAGGCGCTGGCCTACACCTTCACCTACCCCGTGCCGCCGCTCGTCGTGTACGACAAGACCAACCTCGGCCCGAACACGGGAACCTTCGTCAAGGCGTGGACCGCCGCGACCAAATCCGCCCCCAACGCGCTGGACACCGCGGGCTTCAACACCGGCCTCATCATGCAGCACATGCTGGGCACGGCGCCGACCTTCACCCAGCTCGCCTTCCATCAGGCGCTGATCGACATGTCGGGCAAGACCACCACGCTGCTCGGCGAGTTCAAGATCAACGAGAACGGCGCCCAGCTCGGCGAGCAGCTGCCGGTCGCGCAGGTCGTCCCCGAGGGCAAGGGGCTGAAGTTCGTCATCGTCTATCCGCCGAACAAGGCGACCGGCAAGGCGATCTACCCGGCGCCGAGGAACTGATCCCGATCGTATGACGCAACGATCCCGGCCAGTGATGGCCGGGATCTTTCCTTTGCGTCACCTGGCCGCGAAAATTCGCCCCTGACCCGCTTGCCCCCTGCGACAAGCGGGCTAAAAGCACCCCACGTCGGGGCAAGGCTGCCGATGTATGAAACATCCGTCAGCCGCCCTCAACAATCCCAACATCGGGGAACCCAATGCGAACACATCTCAAACGTGCCTGGACCGCCTGCGCGGCCGGGCTTCTCGCCTCGGGCCTGGCGCTCTCCGCCGCCGCCGCCCAGACCGCGCCGTCGGAGATCAAGATCGGCACGCTCTACGCCAGCAGCGGCCCCTTCGCCGTTGCGTCCGAGGGCCAGTATCACGGCCTGCAATACTGGGCCGCGGGCGTGAACAAGTCCGGCGGCGTCTTCGTCAAGGCGTTCAACAAGAAGATCCCCGTCAAGATCGTCGCCTATGACGACCAGAGCTCCACGGCGACCGCCACCACGCTCTACAACCAGCTCATCACCCAGGATCACGTGGACATCCTGATGGCGGATTTCGGCTCGGTGCTCACCTCGGTCGCCATCCCGCTCGCCGCCGAGCACCACATGCTGCTCATCGACCCCACGGGCTCGGGCGCCAACTTCTTCACCAAGAAGACCAACTACCTCGCCGACGTCTCCATCCCGTCCTCGACGGTCTGGCCGCTGCCGCTCGCCCACTTCATCCTGGCGCAGAAGATCAAGCGCGTCGCGATTGTCTACGGCTCGAACGACTTCGACGCCTCGCAGGCCGAAACGCTGAAGGCCACGCTGGAAAAGGGCGGCGTGAAGCCCGTCTACTACCATGGCGTGCCGACCACGGAATCCAACTATACCGTGCTGCTGCACACCATCGCCGCCCACAACCCGGAGGCGGTGATCGAGCTCGGCTACGCGCCGAACGATATCGCCTTCCTGCACGCGCTCGCGGGCAGCGGCCTGCACTTCAACATGACGTTCACCATCTTCCCCGGCCAGCTCCTGGCCCTGATGGAGAAGAACGTCGGCGCCAAAACGCTCGCCTACACCTACACCTACCCGACGCCGCCGCTGGTCGCCTATCCCAAGACCACGCTCGGCCCGAACACCGCGGCCTTCGTCAAGGAGTTCACCGCCGCCGAGAAGGCCGCGCCCAACTTCCTCGACGCCGCGGGCTTCAACACCGGCCTGATCATGCAGCAGATGCTCGCGACCGCGCCGAAGTTCACCCAGCTCGACTTCCACCAGGCGCTGATGGACATGTCGGGCAAGACCACCACCCTGCTCGGCGAGTTCAAGATCAACTCGCACGGCGCGCAGATGGGCGAGCTCCCGCCCGTGGCGCAGCTCGTTCCCGCGGGCAAGGGCGTCACGCCCGTCGTCGTTTATCCGCAGGACAAGGCGACCGGCAAGGCGATCTACCCGGCGCCGAAGAAGTAAGTTAGCCTCCCACGTAACGATCCCGGCCGGCGACGGCCGGGATCTTTCTTCCCTCCACGCCTGTTCCCTCAACCCGCGCGCGCGAAAGGCTCTGCCCTTGGCCCTGCTGGAATACGCGCTCATCGGCGGCATTCTCTACGGTATCTTCTTCAGCCTCGTCGGCATCGGGCTGAACCTCATCTTCGGCGTGATGCGCATCATCAACCTCGCGCATGGCCAGTTCATCATGCTGGGCGGCTTCGGCGCCTACATGCTGGCGCGCGGCATGGGCCTCAATCCGCTCTTCGGCATCCCGCTCGCCATCGCGGGCGGCATCGTGATCGGCTACCCGCTCTATTACGGCGTGGTGCCCCGGCTGCAGAAAAGCCAGGACCCGGAGATGCTCTCCTTCATCCTTTTCTTCGGCATCGCGCAGATGATCGAGGCGGTCGCCGTCTTCGCCTTCGGCGCCGACCAGCGCTCCCTGCCGCAGGACGCGCTGGGCTCCGGCAACATCGGCGTGCTGGGCCAGGAATTCCCGGACAGCTGGTGGGTCGCCTGCCTGGTCAGCGTGCTCGCCATGCTCGGCCTCTACCTCTACTTCTCCCGCACCCGCCTCGGCTTCGCGACCCGCGCCATCATGGCCGACCGCGACGAGGCGCGCGCGACAGGCATCGACGTGGACCGCGTCTCCGCCATCGCGCTCATCATCGGCATCGCGCTTGCGGGCATCGCCGGCGTCTTCGTCCCCTACCTGATCGGCTCGGTCTCCTCCTCGATCGGCGACGGGCTCACCACCACGTCGTTCGCCATCATCATCATCGGATCGCTCGGCAACCCGCTCGGCACCGTGGTCGGCGGCCTCGTGTTCGGTGTCGGAACGATGCTGATGCAGACCTACTACTCGTCCTGGTCCAACCTGGCGCCGTACGCGCTGCTGCTCGCGATCGTGCTGGTGCGGCCCTCCGGCCTGCTGGGCAGGGCGGTTCGCCGTGCGTAAGCCCCCCGCCTGGCGCGGCCCCGGCCTCGTCCTCGTGGCGCTCGCCGCGATCTTCGCCGTGGCGCCGAGGCTCTACAGCAACGAGTCCGTGCTGTTCACCATGATGACGTTCATGGCGCTGGCCCAGGGGCTCAACCTGCTCTACGGCTTCACCGGCTACCTGCCGTTTGGCTACGTGGGCTTCTTCGGCACCGGCGCCTACGCCACCTCGCTGCTCGTCACCTTCACCTCGCTGCCGGTGATCGCGGCCGTGCTGCTCGGCGGGCTCGCGGCCGTCGTGGTCGGGCTCATCCTCGGCCCGCTGTTCCGCCTCTCGGGCCCGTATTTCTCCATCGCCAACCTCGCCGCCTCGCAGATCATCTACAACGTGGTCGCCAACGAGGCGCTGAAGCCCATCACCGGCGGCCCCTACGGCATCAAGATCGAGCACGTCTACGCGCCCACCGCGAGCTACGTCACCATGCTCGCGATCCTGCTCGCCGCCACCGCGCTCGCCGCCTATTTCCGCCGCTCGCGATTCGGCCTCGGTCTGCGCGCCATGCACCAGGACCCGATCAGCGCCAGCCTCGCCGGTGTGGACATCGTGCGCGAGCGCCTCATCGCCTGGCTCGCCTCCGCTGCCATCGCCGGGCTCGCCGGCGGCGCCTACGCGTGGAACCTCTCGGTCTTCTACCCGGAGGCGGTGTTCACGCTGCAGATCTCCGTCTTCGCCATCGTCTTCGCCCTGTTCGGCGGCGTCGGCACGGTGATCGGCCCGCTGCTCGGCGCCGCGTTGCTCTACGCCTTCTACGCCGGCATCGGCGTTTCGGCACCGCAATATTTCGAGCTGCTCTACGGCCTGCTCATCGTGCTGCTGGTGCTGTTCCTGCCCAACGGGCTCGCCTCGCTGCTCACGCGCAGGAACGTCGATGTCCTCTGAACCCCTGCTGCGGCTCGAAAACGTGGGCAAGCGCTTCGGCGGCATGACGGTGCTGCACGAGCAGAGCTTCTCGGTCTCCCCCGGCGAGATCCTCGGCCTGGTCGGGCCCAACGGCTCGGGCAAGACCACCACCATCAACGTCATCTCCGGCGTGCACCCGCCCGACGAGGGCCGCGTGCTGTTCGAGGGCCGGGAGATCCAGGGCCTGCCCATCTTCCGAATCGCCCGCCTCGGCATCAACCGCAGCTTCCAGGTGCCGAAATGCTTCCGCGGCATGCGCGTGCGCGAGAACGTGGAGGTCGCCGCCACATTCGCGCGGCGCGGCGCCGTGGACATCGATGCCATCCTCGCCGAGACCGGCCTCGCCTCCCACGCTGACGACATCGCCGGCTCGCTCACCGTCAACCAGCAGAAGATGCTCGACCTCGCCCGCGCGCTCGCCACCAACCCGCGCTTGCTGCTCGTCGACGAGATCGGGGCCGGCCTCAATCCCGCGGAACTCGGCGGCATCGCCACCCTGCTCAGGGGTCTCGCCGCGCGCGGCATCGCGCTCATCGTCGTCGAGCACCTGCTCGACTTCCTCAACCGGGTCACCGACCGCGTCATCGTCCTCGGCGCCGGGCGCATGCTGTTCGAGGGCTCGCTCGCGGCCGCGTCGAAGGACCCCGACGTCGTTGCCGCCTTCATCGGAGGCTGAGCCCATGACCCTGCTCTCCCTCCAGGGCGTCGAGTCCGGCTACGGCCCGATGCAGGTGCTCTGGGGCATCGACCTCGAGGTCAGTCGCGGCGAGACGGTGATCCTGCTCGGCGCCAACAGCGCCGGCAAAACCACGCTGCTGCGCACCATCATCGGCTTGCTGCCCTGCACGAAGGGCAGCATCGCGCTCGAGGGCGAGCCCATCGCGTCCCTGCCGCCGGACCAGCGCATCCGCCGCGGCATCACCTTCATGTCGGAACTCGGCGTGTTCCCCAGCCTCACCATCGAGGAGAACATTCGCCTCGGCGGCTACTTCCTCTCCTCCTCCGAGGTCCGCCGCCGCAGCGCGCGCCTCTACAACCTGTTCCCCGCACTCGCGGAACGCAAGCGCGAGCCCGCCTCCAGCCTCTCCGGCGGCCAGCGCAAGATGCTCGGCATCGCCAAGGTCCTCGTTTCAGAACC
>DAHUXX010000236.1 GCA_027306955.1 Acetobacteraceae bacterium
CGGCCTCCTCGGCGTCGAGGTTGATGCCGATATCGTAACGGTTGGCCAGCAGTGCCAGGTCGCGCAGCACGGGATAGAGCTCGCCCAGCACGCGGCTGCGCTGCGCGCGGCTGTAGCGCGGGTGCAGCGCCGAGAGCTTGATGGAGATGCCCGGGCCCTCGATCGGCCCGCGTCTCTCGGCGGCGGCGCCGATGGCGTGGATCGCGGCCTCGTAGGCGTCGCGATAGCGGCGCGCGTCCGCCGCCGTCGCCGCGGCCTCGCCCAGCATGTCGTAGGAGTGGCGGAAACCCCTCGGCTCCAGCTTGCGCGCGCGGGCCAGCGCCAGCGGGATCGTTTCGCCCATGACGAACTGCTCGCCGAGCAGCCGCATCGCGACATCGACGCCGCCGCGGATGAGCGGCTCGCCGCCGCGCGCCACCAGCCGCGCCAGTGCGCCGGACAGCCCCGTCTCGTTGGCGAGCGAGGTGAGCGAGCCGGTGACCACCAGCCCCCAGGTCGCGGCGTTGACGAACAGCGAGGGCGAATGGCCGAGATGCGCGCGCCAGTCGCCGCCGCCGATCTTGTCGCGTATCAGCGCGTCGCGTGTCGCCGTGTCGGGGATGCGCAGCAGCGCCTCGGCGAGGCACATCAGCGCGATGCCCTCCTCGCTGGAGAGCGCGTATTCCTGCATCAGCCCCTCGACGCCGCCGCCCTGGCGCTTGCCGCGCAGGCCCCTGATCAGCCGCGCCGCGGTCGCCTGCGCCGTTTCCAGCGCGGCCGGCTCCATGCGCGCCTCGGCGAGCAGCGGCGGCAGGCACTCGGTCTCGGGCGCGCGTGTCGCGTCCGTGATGCGCCGGCGCAGCGCGTCGCGGGACACGCGGTCGGCGGCGAAGGCGGCGAAGGGGCTGGTCTCGGACATGCGGTTCCCCGGTGAGGCTCGGCGCAGCATGCCGCGCCAGGCGTGCCCAATGGAAGGGCGCGCGTGATGGAAGGGCGCGCGTGATGGAAGGGCGTGCGCGATGGAAGGGCGGGGGGGCGAGTCAGGCGGCGCGCAGGATCATGCCGAACAGGTCGCGTGGGTCGTCGGGGTCGGCCAGCATGTCCAGCCGCTCGAAGACCGGGGTCCGCAGCACCTGGTCGCGCACGTAGCGCAGCGCCGAGAAATCCTCGATCGCGAAGCCGACGGAATCGAACAGCGTGATCTCGCTCGCGCTGCGCCGCCCCGGCACCTCGCCCGCGACGACACGCCACAGCTCGCTCACCGGGTAATCCGGCGGCAATTGCTGGATCTCGCCCTCGATCCTCGTCTGCGGCGGATATTCCACGAAGATGCTCGAGCGCAGCAGGATGTCGCGGTGCAGCTCGGTCTTGCCCGGGCAGTCGCCGCCGATCGCGTTGATGTGCGTCCCGGCGCCGACCAGGTTGTCGGAGAGGATGGTCGCGCACTGCTTGTCGGCCGTCGCGGTGGTGATGACCTGCGCGCCCTGAACCGCCGCCTCCACCGAGGCGCACGGCGTGACCTCGAAGCCCAGGTGCCTGAGGTTGTCAGCGCATTTGCGCGTCGCCGCCGGGTCGATGTCGTGCAGCCGCAGCCGCTCGATGCCGAGCAGCGCGCGGAACGCCAGCGCCTGGAACTCGGACTGCGCGCCGTTGCCGATCAGCGCCATCGTCCGCACGCCCGCGGGCGCGAGGTATCTGGCCGCCACCGCGGAGGTCGCCGCCGTGCGCATGGCGGTGAGGATGGTCATCTCGGACAGCAGGATCGGATAGCCGGTCGCGACGTCCGCGAGCAGGCCGAAGGCGGTGACGGTCTGCCGCCCCGTGCGCGTGTTCTTCGGGTGCCCGTTCACGTACTTGAAGGCGTAGAGCGTGTCGTGGCTCGCCGGCATCAGCTCGATCACGCCGTCCGGCGAGTGCGCCGCCACGCGCGCCGTCTTCTGGAAGCTTTCCCAGCGGCGGAAATCCTCCTCGATGTAGCCGGCAAGCTCCGTGAGGAAGCGCTCGGCGCCGATCGCGTTGATCAGCTTCATCATGGCATCGACGCTGACGAAGGGGACGATATTGAGGCTGGCGGGCGCGGACATCAGAAACTCCTTGTCGGGCGGTCCAGGACACGGCGGCCGAACAGGCTCGCCACGAGGTCGACCAGCAGCATCGCGGTGCGGCCGCGCTCGTCGAGGAAAGGGTTCAGCTCCACGAGGTCGAGGCTGGAGACGAGCCCGCTGTCGTGCAGCATCTCCATCACCAGGTGCGCCTCGCGGAAGCTGGCACCGCCGGGCACGGTGGTGCCGACCGCGGGTGCGATGGAGGGATCGAGGAAATCGACGTCGAGGCTGACGTGCAGCAGCCCGTCCAGCGCGCGCACACGCTCCAGCACCTGCCGCAACAGGGGGGCGACGCTGTGCTCGTCGATCGCGCGCATGTCGAAGACGGTGATGCCGCTGTCGGTGAGCGCGCGGCGCTCCGCGGCATCGACGCTGCGGATGCCGAGCATCGCGACATGGCCGGGCTCGACCGTCGCCGCGAGCTTCGGCAGCCCGCCGGCGAAGCCGGGCTGGCCGGTGAGGTAGGCCACGGGGGTTCCGTGGATGTTGCCGCTCTCGGTCGAGCGGAGAGAGTGGAAATCCGGGTGCGCGTCGAGCCAGAGCACGAACAGCGGCCGGCCCAGCAGCGCCGCGCGCCGCGCCAGCCCCGCGACGGTGCCGGCGGAGAGCGAGTGGTCGCCGCCCATGAAGACCGGCATGCTGCCCTCCGCGCTCGCGGCGAACGCCACCTCGGCGAGCGTCTCCACCCAGGCGGCGACCTGCGGCAGGTTCTTGAGCGCCGGGTTGGGAAAGCTCGCCGGGCGCGGCGGCGGCGCGCAGAGCGTGCCGAGGTCGTCCACGCGATGCCCGAGGCTCGCGATCGCCTCGGCCAGCCCCGCGGTGCGCAGCGCGCTCGGGCCCATTTCGCAGCCGCGCCGCCCGGCGCCGTCCTGCACCGGCGCCCCGATCAGTTTGCAAACCCGTGTCGTCATCCGCTCCCCATCCGTCCGCGATGGCCGTCCGCGCGGAATCAAGCAGCGCGGCATGGCGGGCTGAACAGGCAA
The DNA here is from genome assembly GCA_027306955.1 of Acetobacteraceae bacterium. GTDB lineage: Bacteria > Pseudomonadota > Alphaproteobacteria > Acetobacterales > Acetobacteraceae > JAJXXT01. The sequence goes on from DAHUXX010000236.1 coordinate 3,068, forward strand.
TCTTGGCAGGTCAGCAAACGATCTTTACCATTCCGCCGCCAGGAATGGCCGAATTGGAAAGCGATGGACGAGATCGACACCAGGCTCACCGCGCGGCTGCGCCATAACGGGCGGCAGAGCATCTCGGCACTCGCCGCGGAACTCGGCCTGTCGCGGGCCACGGTGCGCGCGCGCATCGAGCGGCTGGAGCGGTCGGGCACCATCCTCGGCTACACCGTCATTCTGAAGTCCGACGCCATCGAGCAGCCGGTGCGCGGCATCGTGATGATCGCGGTCGAGGGCGTCGCGGCGGACCGCGTCGTGCGCAGCCTCGCGGGCTTCGCCGAGATCGCCGCCATCCACACCACCAACGGGCGCTGGGACCTGGTGGTGGAGCTTGGCACCGAGAGCCTCGCCGACCTCGACGCGGCGCTGCGGCGCATCCGCCTGATCCAGGGCGTACGCGACAGCGAGACCAACCTGCTGCTGGCCACGCCCCGCTCGACCCGGGCGCGGCTCTAGACGCGGGGACAGGGTAGGCAGCGCCGCCCGGACATGCGATGGCGCATGCGTGTCCGCCGAAGCGACGACAGCCATCCCCCGCGAGGGGCTGCCGGTGCGTGGCCTGGCGCAGCTCGCCGCCTCGGTGGTGCTGCTTGCCAGCGCCTGGCCGATCACCAAGCTCGCGATCGAGGACGGCGCGCAGCCGCTGTGGTTCGCCGCCGGCCGCGCCGGGGTTTCCTGCCTGACCGCGACCGCGGTGCTGCTGCTGACGACGGGGCGCGTGCGGCTGCCCGGGCGGCGGGACATGCCGGCGGTGCTCTCCGTGGGGTTGCTGCAACTCGCCCTGTTCTTCGCGCTGGCGCACATTGCGGTGGCCTACGTCACGGCGGGGCGCACGACCATCCTCGCCAACGTCACCACGATCTGGATCGCGCCGCTTTCCTACGTGCTGCTGCGCGAGCGCGTCTCGGCGCGGCGTTGGACCGCGGCGGGGATCGGGCTCGCCGGCGTGGTCGTGCTGATGGGGCCATGGGCGATCAACTGGCACGCGAAGGGCGTGCTGCTCGGCCACGTGCTGCTGCTGATCGCCGCCGGCGGCTTCTCGGCCGCGATCCTCACGGTGCGCCGCTTCCCGCCGGAGCACCGGATGCTGGACCTGCTGCCCTGGTGCTTCGGGCTCGCGACGCTGGTGCTGCTGCCGCTTGCCTGGCTGGAGGCGCCGCAGCCCACGGCGTGGGGCATCGGCGCCCGCTGGTCGCTGGCCTATATCGGCGGGCTTGCCGGGCCGGCCGGCACCTGGTGCGTGATGGAGGCGGCGGCGAGCCTGCCGGCGATGATCTCCTCCGTCGGCTTCCTCGCCACACCGGCGGCGGGGCTGCTGTTCTCCGCCTGGTGGCTGGGCGAAGCGATCGGCCCCGACCTCATCGCCGGCACGGTGCTGGTGCTGGCGGGCGTGGCCGTCGCCGCGTGGCCCCCGCGAAAGCGGTGACGATGCTGCTGCGCGCGATCGAACGCGGCCCAATCGAGCCGGGAGGGGCCACGCCCGCGCTGGCGATGACGCACGGGCTGTTCGGCCGCGCCACCAATCTCGCGACGGTGCAGAAACGTCTCGCGGAGCGTCGCCGGGTGCTGGCGCTCGACCTGCGCAACCACGGCGGCAGCCCGCACGCGCCTGGCATGACCTACCCCGAGATGGCGGCGGACGTGGTGGAGACGCTGGCCTCGCTCGGCGCGGCACCCTGCGACCTGCTCGGTCATTCCATGGGCGGAAAGGTCGCGATGACCGTCGCGCTGCGCCACCCAGGGACGGTGCGCCGGCTGTTCGTCGCGGACATCGCGCCGGTACGCTATCGCAGCGAGTTCAACGCCTATATCGCGGCGATGCGCGGCATGCGGCTGTTTCCCGGCATGACCCGCGCGGACGCCGACGCGGCGCTGGCCCCGGCCGCCCCGGACCCTTCCGTGCGTGGCTTCCTCGCCCAGAACCTGATGACCGGGCGGGAGCCGCGCTGGACCGTGGGGCTCGAGGAAATCGCCGCCGGGCTCTACGACATTCTCGACTGGCCGATCGCGGAAGGGCACTTCGAGGGGCCGGTGCTGTTTCTCACCGGCGGGCGTTCGCGCTACGTGCGCGAGGAACACCACGAGGCAATCCGTGCCCTGTTCCCCGCCGTCCGCTTCGCGGTGCTGCCGGCGGCCGGCCACTGGCTGCACGCCGACGACCCCGAGGGGTTCGTGCGCGCGGTCGAGGAGTTCATCAGCCAGCCTTGATGAAATCGTACTTCCCGAGCGCCTGGATCAGCAGGTAGCGGCTGGTGCCCTCGCCCGCGTTGCCGACATGGTGCACGGCACCCGCCGGCACCTCATGGCTCTCCCCGGGCCGCAGCACGACACGCCCGGGCGGCTCGCGCAGATCGACGCCGATCAGCCCCTCGAGGCAATAGACCCGGTCCGTGACTGCGGAATGATAGTGCCACGGGTTCGCCTCGCCCGGCCGCAGCGTGTACTCGACGATGCGCACGTCCGCGGTGCGCACCAGGTTCTTCCCGTGGGGTGGAGCGGTGGCGGCCTCAGGCGGCGTCCTGCGCTGTTCGCTCATTGTGCATTTCCTCCCGCCCG
>DAHUXX010000136.1 GCA_027306955.1 Acetobacteraceae bacterium
GCGTGTCGCGCAGCGGCGCGTTGTCGTAGAAGGAGGTGGCGCTCTTGGCGCCGCGCGGCGAGAACCAGGGGCTGGGCACGTGCGGAGTGAAGAAGCCGGGCTGGCCGAGCGTCATGGTGCTGAGCGAGGAGAAGGTGTTGCGCAGGCGCCGCGGGTCGTCGCCGTCCGGCGTCCACATCCAGACGCGCCGGGCGGTGATGGTGTCCCAGAACTCGCGCAGGCGTTCGAGGCGGCGCTCGGGCGGGTTGCCGGCGATGATGGCGGAGTTGATGCTGCCGATGGAGACCCCGGTGACCCAGTCCGGCTCCAGCCCCGCCTCGTGCAGCGCCTGGTAGACGCCGGCTTGGTAGGCGCCGAGCGCCCCGCCGCCCTGCAGCACGAGCGCGACACGGTCGCAGTTCGCGGGCTTCCAGGGGCCGTGCGGCGGGCGGTTCGGGGTCAGGGAGGCGTCCATGGCTGAAATCCCCTCGGTTGCGGGTGCTTCTGTTATCGGGCCTTAATTTGCCGAAACAACCCTTGGTTTGTGACGGATTGGTCAGGCGGCGGACGGTGAGCGGTTCCGGCGGCGCCTTGCGGCTCGGCGTGGCGGCGGGATAGAGGCCCGTTGTGACCATTCTCGTGACCGGGGCCGCGGGCTTCATCGGGTTTCACGTGGCGCGCGCGCTGCTGGAGCGCGGCGAGGACGTGCTCGGGATCGACAACATCAACGCCTATTACGATCCGGCGCTGAAGCTGGCGCGGCTCGGGCGGCTGCAACATGAGCGGTTCCGGTTCCGGCGCGCGGATATTGCCGAGCGCGAGGCGGTGGCGGCGCTGGCGGAGCCGTCGCTGGACGGGATCGTGCCCCTCGCGGCGCAGGCGGGGGTGCGGCACTCCATGACGGCGCCGTTCGACTACGCGGCGTCGAACCTGGTGGGGCATCTCGCGATCCTGGAGCTGGCGCGCGCGCTGCCGGGTTTGCGGCACCTGGTCTATGCCTCCTCGTCGTCGGTCTATGGCGGCAACGCGCCGCCCTTCGCGGAGACGGACCGGGTGGACACGCCGCTCTCGCTCTATGCCGCGACCAAGCGGGCGGACGAGATGATGAGCTACGCCTATGCGCATCTCTACGGCATTGCGCAGACCGGGCTGCGGTTCTTCACGGTGTACGGACCGTGGGGGCGGCCGGATATGGCCTATTTCAGCTTCGCCGAGGCGATCCTGGCGGGGCGGCCGATCACCGTCTACGACGGCGGGCGGCTGCGGCGGGATTTTACGTACATCGACGATATCGGGGCGGGGGTGCTGGGGTGCCTGGATCGCCCGCCGGTTGGAGCGCCGCCGATACGGTTGATGAACATCGGCAACAACCGCAGCGAGAGCGTGGCCGATCTCGTTACGTTTCTGGAACATGGTCTGGGAAGGCGCGCGGTGGTCGTCGATGCGCCGCGGCCGGCGGCGGATGTCGTGGAGACGCGGGCGGACGTGGCGGCGATCGCCGCGCTGACCGGTTTCGCGCCCTCGACGCCGCTCGGCGAGGGAATGGCGCGGTTCGTCGCCTGGTTCCGCGAATGGAAGGACGGCCGGTTCAGCGATGCTCCCGCGGGTCCAGCCATGTCGCCAGGCCGTCGCCCAGCAGGTTGAAGCCGAGGACGGTGGCGAAGACGAAGGCGCCGGGGGCGAGCGAGTACCACCACCAGTTCGGCATGTAGTTGCGCGCGACGGCCATCATCGCACCCCATTCCGGCGCCGGCGGGCGGGCGCCGAGGCCGATGAAGCCGAGGCTGGCGGCGGCGAGGATGGCAAAGCCCATGTCCATGCTGGCCTTGACGATCAGCGGACCCACGCAGTTGGGGGCGACGTGGCGCAGCAGCACGCGGAACGTGGAGGCGCCGGAAGCGCGCGCGGCCTCGACGAAGACCGCCTCGCGCAGCGCCAGCGCCTTCGATTCCAGCAGGCGCACATAGCCCGGCCACCAGACGGCGGCGAGCGCCCAGACGCCATGGGCGAGGCCGGGGCCGAGGGCGGCGACGATGGCGAGTGCCAGAACGAGGCCGGGAACGCAGAGGAAGACGTCGGTCGCGCGCATGATGGCGGTCTGCGCGCGCCCGCCGAGGAAGCCGGCGAGGATGCCGAGGGGTGCGCCGAGGGCGACCGCGATGCCGGTGATGGAGAGCCCCACCCAGAGGCTGGTGCGCGCGCCGATGACGACGCGCGAGAAGATGTCGTCGCCCATCTCGTCGGTGCCGAACCAGTGCGCGGCGGAGGGCGGCTTGAGCTTGATGACGAAATGAATGGCGCCGGTGGCGTCGGCGGGATAGGGGGCGATCCAGGGGCCGAGGAGGCAGAGCAGCAGGAACAGGCCGACCAGCATGGCGCCGAGCAGGGCGGACGGATCACGCAGCATCGCCTTCATGGCGGCACCGTCACGAGACGCGGATGCGCGGGTCGGCGACGGCGTAGAGCAGGTCGACGACGAGGGTGGCGAGCATGAACAGCACGCCGATCGCGAGCGTCGCCCCCATCACCGGCGCGAAGTCCGCGCTGGTCGCGGAGGTGACGGCGTAGAGGCCGAGGCCGGGCCAGTCGAACACCGTCTCCACCAGCACCGTGGTGCCGAGCATGAAGCCGAAGCGCAGGCCGATCATGGAGAGGATCGGCACCATCGCGTTGCGCAGCGCGAGCCGGGTCACCACGCGCGTGGGCGCGATACCCTGGGCGCGGGCGGTGCGGACGTAGTGCGCCTGCAGGACCTCGATCATCTCCTGGCGGGTGATGCGCAGGATCGAGGCAAGGCAGGGCAGCGAGAGGACGAAAGCGGGCAGCAGCGCGTGCACCAGCGCGGTGCTGGCAACCGCGGGCTGCTCGCGTAGCAGGGCGTCGAGGATCACCATGCCGGTGATGGGCCTGGGCGGCGCGATGGCGACCGGGAGCTGGCCGCCGATGGGCAGCAGCCGCCAGTAGACCGAGAACAGGAGCTGCAGGATCAGCGCGATCCAGAAGGCGGGCACAGCGATGCCGCCGACGGCGAAGATGCGCGCGAAATGGTCGACCAGACCCTCGCGGCGGACCGCGGCGAGGATGCCGAGCGTGACGCCCATGACGATGGCGAAGCCCATCGCCAGCAGCACAAGCTCCAGCGTCGCCGGCAGGTAGACCGCGAGATCCGCGGTGACGGCGTGGCCGGTGGCGATGGAATGGCCGAGCTGCAGGCGCGCCAGGTCGCCGACATAGCGCAGGAACTGCAACGGCAGCGGGCGGTCGAGCCCGTACTGGTGGCGGATGGTCGCGATCATGCTGGCCGTCGCGTCCGGCCCCGCGGCGAGTGCCGCGGGGTCGGCGGGAGCGACGTGGGAGATGACGAAGGTGATCGCCACCAGGCCCGCCAGCGACAGCAACAGGAAGGCCAGGCGGCGCAGCAGGAAGCGGATCACATCCCGGGTGTCGCTTGGGAGGCCGTCATGCCTTGATCCACATCGGGTAGAGATCGACCTCTCCGGTGAGGCGTATGGGGCAGAAGACGAAGCCCTCGACGTCATCCTTCATTGCCCAGCGGCGGTTTTCCAGCATGCCGAAGATGGCGGGCTGCAGCGAGACGATGCGCTTCTGGATCTCCGCGTACATCGCCGCGCGCTTGGTCTGGTCGAGCTCGATGCGCGCCTCGGCGATCATCTTGTCCAGCGTCGGGTCGTGGAGGTGGTGCATGCCCCAGTAGCTGCCAGCGGCCGAGGAGGCGTATTGCGAGGCGACGACGTCGGGGTCCGTGCTGACCGGGGTGACGTAGACCGCGATCATGGCCGGGCCGCCCTTCGGCTGGGTGCCGCGGGCCATGACCGTGGGCCAGGGCACCCCCTGGACGTTGACCTTGATGCCGAGTGGCTCGAGCGCGGCGAGAATGGTGAGCCCGACCTGGCGCTCCACCTCCAGCCCCGCGACGTAGAGGTAGTCGAGCGTGAGGCCGCCCTTCGCGTATTGCGTCTTGGCGAGGAATGCCTTGGCCTTGGCGAGGTCCTTGCGCGGTATGCCGGGGACCGCGATGTGGTCCTGCATGGCCGGCGGGAAGGGGCTGTCCATCAGCCTGGCGTGGCCGTTCTCGATCGCGATGAGCGCGTTGTAGTCCATCGCCCAGGCGATGGCGCGGCGCAGGTTGACGTCCGCGGTCGGGCCCCAGGCGCAGTTGAACATGACGGTGAACGGCGCCATGCCAGGTTCGTCGGGGACGCGGATGCCCTTGACCTTGGCGAGCGAGTCGTAGTCGTCAGGCGACATGTCGGTGATGATGTCGACGGAGCCGTGCAGCAGCGCCTCGCGCCGCGGGGCGGGTTCGCGGATCACCTGGAAGATGATGCCGGAGGGTCGGTTGGCGTCGCCATCTTCCCAGCCGCGCCAGTAATCGGGGACGGCGTCGAGCACCATCGCCGCCTGCGGGTCCCAGCGGTTGATCTTGAACGGGCCGGAGCCGGCCTCGTGCGCGATGAGGAAGCCCTGGCCGTCGTCGTTGTTCTTCGCTTCGGCCATGACCTGTTTCGGGTTCACGATGAACCACCAGGGCACGAAGGAGATGAAGCCGGGGAACGGCTCCTTCAGCGTCATGGCGACGGTGTGCGGGTCCACGACCTTGATGCCCGCGGGGTCGAGATGCGCCTTGAGCATCCAGGCGATGCCCTTGTTGAGCTTGAGGCCGCGCACGTAGGAGAAGCGCACCGCCTCCGCGTCGAGCGGGTCGCCGTTGTGGAATTTGGCGTTCTCGACGAGATGGAACGTGTAGGTAAGGCCGTCCTTGCTGACATCCCAGGACTTGGCGAGCCATGGGATGATCTTGGGCGGGTTGTCGATGTATTTGAGCAGCGCGTCGTAGATGGACTGCTGCATGAGGCGCGTCGAGTAGTCGTACTTGACGTGCGGGTCGAGCACCGGGACGGGCTGGCCGCCGGAGAAGACGAGAGTGCGGCGCTTGCCCTCGGTGACGAAGGCCTCCGCCCCGCCTGGCGCGGCGATCGCCCCCGCTGTGGCCGCCGCCGTTCCCGTCAACATGGTTCTGCGCCGCATGGTCCCCCTCCGTGGCTTTGCGGTCGCGAGCATGCAACGGGCGGGCCCGTTGCGGAAGGGCGGGACGCGCCAGCATCTGGACCGATAAAGGGCTTGGCCCGGCGCGCTGTGCTGTGGTTCGCGCGTGCTGGTTGGGATACGGCGAGATGAGCGACGTATTCTGGCTGGGCGAGCGGCTGCTTTTGGCGTCCGATGCAGCTGCTGGCCACGGCCACGGCCGCGACGCCATCGAGCAAATGGTCAACCGGCTCAAGGACTATCGCTGGATCGCCACCGGATACGCCCGCCTCGCCCGGAACTTCCTTGCCGCCGTCAGCCTCGCCGCCACCGCCAGCTCCTGGCTGGGGGTCAGCGCCCTACTGTTGCGGGGCTTCTTCCCACTCCTCCGCCGTGGCGCCGGCGAGGGACTGGATGCGCTCCTCGTCGGCGGCGAGTTCCGCCGCGGGGCCGTCGTAGACGATGGCACCGTCGTCGAGCACGTAGGCGTGGTCCGCGACCTCGAGCGACATGCGCACGTTCTGCTCGACGAGGAGGACGGAGATGCCCTCGTCGCGCATCGTGGAGACGATGCGGAAGACCTCGCGCACGATCAGCGGGGCGAGGCCCTGCGAGGGTTCGTCGAGGATCAGCACGCGCGGGTTGAGCAGGAGCGCGCGGGCGATGGAGAGCATTTCCTGCTCGCCGCCGGAAAGCTGGCGGCCGCGGTTCATCTTGCGTTCCTCGAGGCGGGGGAACAGCTCGAAGACGCGCTGGATGGTCCAGGGGCCGGGACGCTCCAGCGGCACCTTGAGGTTTTCTTCGACCGAGAGGTTGGGGAAGATGCGCCGCCCCTCGGGCACGTAGCCGACGCCGTGGGCGGCGATGCGGAAGGTGGGCCAGCGCGTGGTTTCCTGGCCGAAGACGCGGACATGGCCCTCGCGCGGTGGCGTCAGGGTCATCACGCTGCGCATGGTGGTGGTCTTGCCCGCGCCGTTGCGGCCGAGCAGCGTCGTGAGCTTGCCCTCCGCGACCGAGAGCGAGACGCCGTGCAGGATGTGGCTCTTGCCGTAGTAGGTGTGGATGCCCTCGATCTCGATCGCGCTCATGCTGCGTGCCCCAGATAGGCCGCCTGCACATCGGGGTTGGCGGCGATGTCGGACGGCGTGCCGTCGGCGAGGAGCGCGCCCTCGGCGAGCACGGTGATGCGGTCGGCGAGGTGGAAGACGAGGCGCATGTCGTGCTCGACCAGCACGATGCTGTAGTTCTCCTCGCGGTGCAGGCGGCGGATCAGGCCGGCGATCTCGAAGGTTTCCTGCTCGCCCATCCCGGCGGTGGGTTCGTCGAGCAGCAACAGGCGGGGCTTGAGTGCCAGCGCCATGGCGATCTCGGCGATGCGCTGGTCGCCGTGGGCGAGCTCGCCGACCAGGCGACCTGCCTTGTCGGCGATGCGGGTGCGCTCCAGCAGATCGTCGATCGCATGGTCGACGCCGGCGCGTTCGCTCGAAGAGAGGCGCGGGCGCAGCGCGTAGCCGGCGGCGACCTCGACGGCGATGCGCACGTTCTCGTGCACCGTGAGCTCGGGGAAGACCTCGGTGATCTGGAAGGTGCGGGCCATGCCCTTCTTGACCCGCTCCGGCACGGCGAGGTTGGTGACGTCCTGGCCGTCGAACACGATCGTGCCCCTGGTGGGCGGGAAGAAGCCGGAGATGAGGTTGAAGAAGGTGGTCTTGCCGGCGCCGTTGGGGCCGATGATGGCGCGCAGTTCGCCGCGCTGAACGGTGAGCGAGACGTCGCGCACCGCGATGAGGCTGCCGAACGCTTTGGTGGCGTTGCGTACCTCGAGCATCGGGGTGTCGCTCATGGCTCGCACGCGTGCCTTGGTGTGTTGCTCATGGTTCGTGTCCATCGGTCCGACGATCTCTCATGCTTCGCTGCGGCGGCGCAGGATGCCGAGCAGGCCGCGGGGGAAGAACATGACGACGATGACGAAGATGAGGCCGACGAAGAACATCCAGTTCACGGTGTGCGAGGAAATCCAGTCCTGCAGCACGACGTAGACCGCGGCGCCGAGGAGCGGGCCCCAGAAGACGCGGATGCCGCCGAGCACGCACATGATCACCAGTTCGCCCGAGAGGTCCGTGTAGAGCGAGGACGGGTCGGCAAAGTTGTTGAGGAGCGCGTAGAGCCCGCCGGCGATGGCGATGAAGATGGCGGAGATGGTGAAGGCGAGCCAGATGTGCCGTTCGACGTTGATGCCGAGGAAGCGGGCGCGGCGCTCGTTCTCGCGGATGGCGAGCAGGGTGCGGCCGAAGGGCGAGCGCAGGATGAGGCCCATGACGCCGGCCACGATCGCGAAGACGAACAGCACGAAATAGTAAAAGACGTAGTCGTTCTTGATGATGTCGAGGTTGGCGAAGCCGAGATTGATGTTGGCGCGGGTGAAGCCGCGCAGACCATCGAACCCGCCGGTGAGCCCGTTCCACTTGTAGGCGATGAAGTAGAAGATCTGCTGGAAGGCGATGGTGACCATGGCGAAGTAGATGCCGCGCCGCTTGGTGATGAGCGCGCCGATGATGGTGCCGGCGAGGCCGCCGAGCAGCATGCCGGCGACCAGGCCGAGCGGGGTGGAGGCGGTGACGTAGCGCAGGATCAGGCCGCAGCCGTAGACGCCGAGGCCGAAATAAGCGGCGTGGCCGAAGCTGACGATGCCGGTGAAGCCGATCAGGAAGTTGAGCGACATCGCGGCGAGGCCCAGAACCAGGATGCGGGTGCCGAGCGAGGTGTAGCCACCGATGAAGGGAATCCAGAACGGGCAGAGCAGCAGGATGACCCAGACCAGGCCGAGGACCAGCAGGCGATGCCGGTCGAGTGGCTGGGCGGCCGGAGCCCGCATCACGGTCGCGCTCATTGCATGCCCTCCTCGCCGAGGAAGCCCCGTGGGCGCACCAGCAGCACAACGGCCATGATGATGTAGACCACGACATCCGAGGCGGCGGGCCAGACGACGGCGGTCAGCGCCGCCGCGACACCGATGGTGAGCCCGCCCAGCAGCGTGCCGACCAGGCTGCCCATGCCGCCCACGATGATGGCGACGAAGCTCGGCAGCAGCAGGTTGTCGCCCATGTTGGGGTTGAGGCCGATCTGCCCGCCGGCGAGCACACCCGCGAGGCCGGCGAGGAAGATGCCGAAGGCGAAGTTGAGCGAGCGCAGCCGGCGCACGTTGATGCCGAGGGCGGAGACGGTGTCGAGGTCGAGGATGCCGGCGCGGATGCGCATGCCCATGCGGCTGTAGCGCAGGAAGGCGAACAGGCCGAGCACGGAGACGGCGACGATGGCGACCAGGAACAGGCGGTAGGCGTTGAGGAAGAAGTAGGTCTGGCTGAGCGGCTGGGAGATGTTGTTCGGCACGGTGAGCGGCAGGCCGTTCACGCCCCAGATGTAGCGGCACGCGTCCTGGATCATGAAGGCGAGGCCGAACGTGAGCAACAGGGAGTAGATCGGGTCGCGGCCGTAGATGCGGCTGATCATGCTGACCTCGATCAGGTAGCCGATCACGGCCGTGAGCAGCGGGGCGACGAGGAGCGAGGGCCAGAAGCCGATATAGGGGATGAGGACGTAGGCGAGGTAGCCGCCGAGCGCGAGGAAATTGCCGTGGGCGAAATTGATGACGTTGGAAAGGTTGAGGATCATCGAGAGGCCGAGCGAGACCAGCACGTAGAACGCGCCGATGATCAGGCCGTTGAACAGGTTGAACAGGATTAGCTGGAGCAAGAGGGGCTCTCCGTCGCGGGCCGCCCCCGGTCGAGCACGGGCGGCGGATATGAAAACCCCTGCCGCCGGCCTTTCGGCGACGGCAGGGGCGGCAGCGTTGCGGTATCCCCTACGCGGGGAACTTCATGTGGCAGCCGGTGTCGGCGAGCGGCAGCACCTTGTTGGCATCCACCCACTTCTCCGTGGTGAAGACGTCGTAGGGGCTGTCCTTTGCCGGCGGATGCACCTCGCCCGCGAAGATCGTCGGCATCAGCTCGTGGTCGCCGGCGCGGTAGTAGACCTTCTTCTTCTGCAGCGCGACCTCGGGCGGCAGCTCCATGCCCTCCATCGCGTGGGCGAGCTTGATCCCCTCCAGGCTCTTGGCCTTCTCGACGGCGAGCTTCGCGGAGTGGATCGCGACGTAGCCGAACCAGTGGCGCGCGGAGGCGGGCTTCTTGTAGGCGTTGTAGATGGCGGCGACGAATTCCTTCACGTACGGCACGCCGGGCTGATCCCACCACCACTCCATGGAGGCGAAACCGGACTGCGCCGCGGGCGGGACCGCGAGGATCGCCTCGAGCTCATAGAGCGTGGCGCCCATGCCCATGTCCTTGTTCATGCCGAACTGGACGAACTGCTTGGCGAGGTCGATCTGCGCCAGGCCGCCCATGTTGTTGATCAGCACGTCCGGCTTGTAGGCCTTGGCCTTGATGAGCGTGGCCGAATAGTCACTCGCCGAGATCGGCATGTAGACGTTCTCGAACGTACCGCCGGCGGCAGTGAGGTAGTGCTGGAAGCTCTGCTTCAGCGAGTGGCCATAGGCGTAGTCCGGCGAGATCATGAACCACTTCTTGCCGTACTTCTTGATCAGGAGGCCGGTGACGGCGCCCGCGTCCATCATCGTGGTGTTGCAGACGCGGAACACGTTCCAGGCGCAGGCGGTGCCGGTGATCGGGTCGGTGTGGCCGCCGGGGACGATGTGCAGGATGCCCTTCTGCGTCGCGACCTGGGAGATCGCGTAGGCGATGCCCGAGTTCACGTCGCCCATCGTGATGTTGACGTGGTCCTTGTCGATGAGCTTGCGGATCTTTTCCACGCCGGTGCCGACGTCGTTGGCGGAGTCCTCGACGAGGAGCTGCAGCTCCCGCCCCATGACGCCGCCCTTCTTGTTGATTTCCGCGGTGGCGAGTTTGGCGCCCTGGACCTCGGAGACCGCCTGGATCGACAGGCTGCCGGTCAGCGGGTCGACGAAGCCGATCTTGATCGGAGTCTCGCCGAGCGCGGAGACGATGAAGGGCGCCGCGAGCTGGGACGCACCGATGGCGGCTGCCCCCTGAAGGACGCGACGACGACCGAATCCGCCCGACTTGCGTTGGACCATTCCATTAGCCTCCCTGTCATCATGGATGCCGGCCGCGGCGCCATGCCGCGGAACCTGACCTTCACCATGCCGCTCGTTGGCGGATTACGGCAGGATGATGGCGAGTCCAGGAGCGTCGTGCAAGAGGGAGACGGGTCGCAATTTCTTGATTCTTCGAAAGGTGGAGGCCGCGCCGGCGGCATTTCGCTGCGCGTCATCCCCCGCTTTGCCTGGAGCGGCCTCTCGGGCAACATGCGGCCCTGCCTGGAGCCCCGGACCCTGCCATGACGCATCGCGGCCTGAAATTCGGTATTTTCCTCGCGCCGTTCCATCGCCTCGGCGACAACCCGACGCTGGCGATCCGCCGCGATATCGAGCTCATCGAATGGCTCGACGAGCTCGGCTACGACGAGGCGTGGATCGGCGAGCACCACTCCGCGGGTTGGGAGACCATCGCCTCGCCGGAGCTGATCATCGCGGCCGCGGCGGAGCGGACGAGGCATATCCGGCTGGGCTCGGGCGTGACCTCGCTGCCGTACCACAACCCGTTCCTGGTGGCGCAGCGCTTCACCCAGCTCGACCACATGACGCGCGGGCGGGCGATGCTGGGCTGCGGGCCCGGGGCGCTGGTCTCCGACGCCTATATGCTGGGGATCGAGCCGGCGGTGCAGCGGCGGCGGATGGACGAGGCGCTGGACGTGATCATGGCGCTGCTGGCCGGCGAGACGGTGACGCGCGAGAGCGAGTGGTTCACGCTGCGCCAGGCACGGCTGCACCTGGCACCTTATAGCCTTCCGCATTTCCCCGTGGCGGTGGCAAGCACGCTGACGCCGGCGGGCGTGGCGGCGGCGGGGCGGCACGGGCTGGGCGTGCTGTCGCTCGGCGCCGGGCTGCCGGGCGGGGCGGACGCGCTGGCGAAGCAATGGGCGATTGCCGAGGAGGCCGCCGCCGCGAACGGCAAGACCATGGACCGGCGCGAATGGCGGCTGGTGCTGAACATGCACGTGGCCGAGGACGACGAGCAGGCGCTCGCTGAGGTCAAGGTAGGCGAGCGGCTGGAGACCGTGACCTATTTCGAGGAAACGCTGGCGAGACCGCCGGGGCGCTCGGAGGATCCGCTGCGCGAGGGGGTGGCCGCGGGGACGACGCTGGTGGGCTCGCCGGAGACGGTGGCGCGGGGCATCGGGAAGCTGATGGAGCGGGCGGGCGGGCCGATCGGGGGCGTGATGTTCCGCGCCCATGAATGGGCGAACCGCGAGCAGACCAGGCGCAGCTTCGAGCTGTTCGCGCGCTGGGTGATGCCGCGCTTCCAGGGATCGATCGACTCCATCGCCGCGTCAAATGCCTGGACCCGTTCCAACCGCGATACGATCTTCAAGCCCAACGTGGACGCGATACGGCGCGCCTACACGGATGCGGGCCGCGCGGTGCCGGAGCAGTTCGACGCGCGGGTGAGCGGGGCCTCGCCGAAGGGAGGGTAGGCGCGGCGGCGGTTCCGCGGTGTATATGCCGCGACCGCAACGGGGCGGCGGCGCTACTGCTTCAGGATCGCGTGGGCGAGCCGGCCCCTGAAGCGATAGGTTCCGTAGAGCGTGCCGTCCGGCTTCATGACGTAGGTGGCGACGGCGCCGTTGGTCAGGAACACGACCA
>DAHUXX010000138.1 GCA_027306955.1 Acetobacteraceae bacterium
TCCTTCGTTTTCCGGGCACCCCATGGGAATGCCGCGTGTTGCACCGGTAGGCCCGCACACAGCGCGCGTGCGGGCGGGGCGCGATCTCCCGCGTCCACGTTCCCGACAGTGGGGCGGGGTCTAGGCCCCGCCCTTCCCACGGTCAAGTCTTGCCGGGGATCAGGCTTGGGCCAAAGCCGCGGACCAGGGCGAATACGCATCGCTGATCCCCATCCAGCGACCGTCGGCCAGGCGGGCGATGACGTTGGGGTTGGCGAAATTGACCGGGGAGACGGCGGGTTCGACCAGCTCGACCGGCCCCTGGGCCTCGAGCGCGGCCAGCACGTCCGGCGGCAGGCGAAGGTCGGCGGTGACGGTATCCGTTCCCGAGACGTCGATGCGCGGCGTGTGGGCAGCCTGCTCCGGCGTCATCGCGAAATCGGCGACGAAGGCCAGCATCTGCGCGATCGAGGCGAGGATGCGCCGACCACCCGAGGCGCCGGCGGCGAGCACCGGATTGCCACCCTCGGCAACCACGATCGGGCACATGTTGGTGAGCGGGCGCTTGCCCGGCGCGATGGAGTTGGGCTGGCCGGGGCGCGGGTCGAACCACATCACGCCGTTGGTCATCAGCACGCCGGTGCCGGGCAGGACCACACGGCTGCCCATGGAGGAGAGCAGTGTCGTGGTCATGGCGACCATCGTGCCCTCGGCGTCGCGCACGGTGAGGTGGGTGGTGCAGCTTTCCGCGGCCCTGGGCTCGGTCTCGCCCATGTCGGCGAGGCGGGCCTCGTAGGCGGTCTTCATCGCGGTGGCGAGGGCGGCGTACCAGGCGGCGTCCGGTGCCTTGCCGCACGGGGCGTTGCGCATCAGCTCCAGCACGTGCGCGAGGGTGGGGCCGGCGGTGAGGCCGGTCGCGACCTGCACGGTGCGGCCGTTGCGCCAGGCGACCGGCGTGGTCGGAACGATGCGGGCCTGGCAGTTCTTGAGGTCAGCCCCGGTGATGACGCCCCCCATGGCCTTGATATCGGCGGCCAGGGCGGCAGCGACCTCGCCCTCGTAAAAATCGCGCAGGCCGCCGCTGCGGAGCTGGGCCAGCGTCTCCGGCAGGCGACCCTGGCGGAGAAAGCCGGGCGAGCCCTGGTAGGGCGGGACCGGCGGCAGGCCGTCCGGCAGGTAGATGCGCGCGCTCTCCGCGTAGCGGCGCAGCACCGCGGCGGCGGAGGCGATCTTGATGGTGGTGAACCAGTCCTTGGACAGGCCGCGCTCGGCCAGCGCCACGGCGGGAGCCATCACGTCGGCGAGCGGCAGCTTGCCCCAGCGCCGGTGCATCAGCTCGTAGCCCGCGGGTGCCGAGGGGATGGCGAAGGAGAGTGGGCCGTGGATGTTGGCGTCGCCCTCCACTTCCGGCCAGGCGAACAGGTCCGCCGTGCTGCGGCCGGTGAGGCGGAAGGCGGCGGGCGAGAGGCCGGCGGGGGCGACGGGGCCGAAGTCCACCACCTCGGCCGCGCGCTCGCCGGCACGGTGGACGAGGGCAAAGCCGATGCCGCCGAGGCCCGAGTTCCACGGCTCGGCGCTGGCCAGCGCGAGCGCCGTGCCGACCGCGGCGTCGATGGCGTTGCCGCCGGCATCGAGGATGGCGCGGCCGGCCTCCGCGGCGTCGCGCGCCTGCGAGACGACGATGCCGCGCTTGCCGGTGGCGGCGGGCTTGGCGAGCGACCAGTGCTGGGTGACGTGGCGGGGCGGATCGTAGTTCATGGGCGCGCTTCCCTTTTCTTGCGTGGCTTGGTGCGGTGAGCATCGCGCCGTATGGCTTGCAGCGCCAGCCCGACCGATCGCTCGGACCGATCGGTCCGAGCGCCTGTTTGCGTTGGAGCGGCGGGGCGCGAAGGACGACATGGCACGACAGCGAAAGCGGAGCCATCCATGCCTGTCCTGCGTCGTTTCACCTCGGTGCTGCCCGGGGTCGGTCTCTGTGTGCTGATCTCGATCGCGGGCTACGCGCTGCAGCGCGTCGAGGAGCACGCGCTCGGGCGCGCGCCGCTGGAAGCGCTGGTGCTCGCGATCCTGATCGGCGCGGCGCTGCGCACATTCTGGACGCCGGGACCGCGGTTCATGCCGGGGATCAAGACCAGTGCGAAGTTCCTGCTGGAAGTCGCGGTGCTGCTGCTCGGCGCCTCGGTGAGTGCCGCCAGCATCGCGGCGATCGGGTTGCCGCTGCTGCTCGGCATCGCGGCGACCGTGGCGCTGGCGATCGTGGCGAGCTACGGGCTCGGGCGGCTGCTCGGCCTGCCCTCGCGCATGGCGCTGCTTGTCGCCTGCGGCAACTCGATCTGCGGCAACTCGGCGATCGCGGCGGTGGCGCCAGTGATCGGCGCCGATGGCGAGGATATTTCGGCCTCGATCGGGTTCACCGCGGTGATGGGCGTGGGCGTGGTGCTCGGCCTGCCGCTGCTGTTCGCGCCGCTGCACCTGTCGCTGCCGCAGTATGGCGTGCTGGCGGGGCTGACGATCTATGCGGTGCCGCAGGTGCTGGCGGCGACCGCGCCGGTGGGCGCCGCGGCGCTGCAGCTCGGCACGCTGGTGAAGCTGGTGCGGGTGATGATGCTCGGCCCGGTGGTGCTGGCGCTCTCGACGCTGACCGCGCGGCTGCGCGAGGAGACGGACGAGCCGGCGCCGCACCTGACGGCGGGCGACCGGCCAGCGCCGGGCAAGCTGGCGATCCACCGGCTGGTGCCGTGGTTCATCGTGGGCTTCCTGGGGCTCGCGGCGCTGCGCACGGCGGGGCTCGTACCGCAGGTGGTGCTGGGCCCGGCGGGATGGCTCTCGACCGCGCTCACCATCGTTTCGATGGCGGCCCTCGGGGTGGAGACGGACATCCGGCGCGTCGCGGCGGCGGGGCCGCGGGTGACGGCGGCGGTGGTCGGCTCGCTGGCGCTGCTCGGCGCGATCAGCCTTCTGCTGATCCACGTGCTGTCGATCGGGTAGCGCGGCAGCCCGCTGGATCGGAGCGTCTCGCGCTGGCCGGCTGCGGTCAGCGCGAACCCGTCTTGCCGGTCATCAGCGCGAGCAGCGCCTCGGCCGCACGGCTGCCGCGCCGTTCGCGCAGGCGCAGCGCCTGGAACTGGCGCGACGGCAGCTCAAGCGCAGCGCGCACGAGCAGCCCGGCCTCCAGCGACGGGGCGACGACGGAGGCGGAAAGAACCGCGACGCCCATCCCCGCCTCCACCGCGGCGCGCACCGTCTCGTTGCCCGGCAGTTCCTGCACCACGCGCAGCGAGGCGGGCGCGATGCCGAGACGCGTGAGCGCCGCCTCGAAGGCGGATCGGGTGCCGGAGCCGGGCTCGCGGAGCACCCACTCGCAGGCGCGCAGGTCGCGCGGCGTGACGTGACGGGCGCTCGCGAGCCTGTGGCCAGGAGGCACGACGAGGAGGAGCTGGTCGCGGGCGAGCGGCACGGCTTCGAGAAGGGGGTCGGACACCGAGCCTTCGACCAGCCCCAGCTCCACCAGCCCGGCGCGGACGGCGGCGGCGGTCTCCGCGGTGTTGCCAACCGCGAGATGCAGCGAGACGCCGGGCCAGGCGGCGCGGACGGCAGCGAGATGCCGCGGCAGCCAGTAGGCGGCGATGGTCTGGCTCGCGTGCAGCGCCAGCCGGCCGCGGCGCAGGCCCACGATGTCGTCGAGCATCGCCTCCGCCGCCTCGGCGCGGGCCAGCACGGCACGCGCCTCCGGCAGGAAGGCCTCGCCGGCCTCGGTGAGCGCGATGCCACGGCCGGCACGCCGGAACAGGCGCACCTGGTGGCGTGCCTCGAGTGTCGCGATGGCGGCGCTGGCGGCGGATTGCGCGAGGTTGAGCGCTTCCGCCGCGCGGGTGACGTGCTGGCGCTCGGCGACGGCGACGAAGACGCGCAACTGGTCGAGCGTAAGGCGCGGGCGTTCCGTCACGATCGGGTGCCGCGCGGCCAGGCGCGTGGTTTCGTTTCGGTCATCGGCCTCTCCCCTTGCCTGCCGGCATGGCTCAGCGCAGCTTGCCGCCATGGCGGAGATCGTCAACCTCGGAAAGGCGCGCAAGCAGCGGGCAAAGCGCGAGGCCTCGCGAGAGGCGGCCGAGCATCGCGCGCGGTTCGGCGAGACTCGGGCGGTGCGCGAGCTGCGCGAGTCGCGCGAGGCGGCGCGCAAGCGACTGCTCGACGGCGCGCGCGTGGAGAAGAGCGACGGATAGCGGCTTGCTGGCGATTGTCGACAGTCGACCCGAGACGTGCCACGATCGCGGCATGCGCGCGCCGCCAGACCTGCCGGAATCGCTGCCCAGCTTCGTCGCCCGCCATCTCGGCGAGGAGATCGAGACCGGGCTGCTGAAGCCCGGCGAGCGCCTCGCGGAGGAGGCGATCGCGCAGCGCTTCGGCGTCTCGCGTGCGACGGTGCGCGACGCGTTCCGCCAGCTCGCCCGGGAGGAACTGATCGAGCACCGGCCGCGGCGCGGCACCATCGTCTGCATCATGTCGGTCGAGGATCTGCGCGCGACGCTGGAGCTGCGCGCGGGGCTCTATGCCACCATCATCCGCCTGTTCACGCGACGGGCGAGCGACGAGGAGATCGCGGGGTTCACGAAGCTGAGCCTGCGCGTGAACGAGCTCGCGGCCGATCCCGCGACGACACCCGAGACCTTCACCGCGGCAACGCAGGCGCACAGCCTCTATGTCCGCGAACGCTGCGGCAACCCGCGGCTGCAGGCCATCTTCGCGCGCATGACGCGCCAGTCCTATCGCGCCTACGCGCTGCTCGCGCACCAGACGCCGCAGGACCGGCGCAGTGCGGCGCAACTCGGCGCCAGGCTGCGCGAGGCGGTGCGCGCCCGCGACGCCGAGGAGGCGGCGGCGCGGGCCTGGCGGCTGGTCGAAGCCAATCACCTGCGGATCGTCGCCGCCGTCACGCGGCGGGAAACGACGAAGAACGCCACGACAGGCGGCGAAGAAAACGAGGAAACATGGCCCAGCAAGACGACACGGGCGCAGCCGCGGCGCGCGGCCAGCCCCGTGCCGGACCCGCGCAGGCGGGTCCCGAGATCCGCGTCGAGGGAGTCGGCCTGACGTATCACGCCCGCGCCGGCGCGGTGCGGGCGTTGCAGGACGTGAACCTCGTGGTCGCAGGCGGCAGCTTCGCCTGCCTTGTCGGGCCCTCGGGTTGTGGCAAGAGCACGCTGCTCGACATCGTGGGCGGGCTCGCGCGCGCCGACGAAGGGCGTATTGC
>DAHUXX010000153.1 GCA_027306955.1 Acetobacteraceae bacterium
CGGGGCGCGCCACCGGCCCGGGCGGCGCGGGCGGCGCGGTGACGCCCTGCGCCTGGCCCGTGGCGGGCTTCGCGGCCGCGCCACCCTCGGCCAGCGTGCCCAGGAGTGCGCCGACCGCCACCTCCGCGCCCGCCGCGACGCTGACCGACTCCAGCACGCCCGCCGCCGGTGCCGGCACTTCCACCGTCACCTTGTCGGTCTCGAGCTCGACCAGCGGCTCGTCCACCGCCACCGCTTCGCCGGCCTGCTTCAGCCAGCGCGCGACCGTCGCGGTCGTCACGCTCTCGCCGAGTGTGGGCACCTTGATCTCAACACTCATCGGTCAGCTCCCCTTGGGCGGCGCCACCACGGCGCGCCGCCGCAGCAATCAACAACTATGCCAGCGCCTCGGCGACCAGCGCGGTCTGCTCCGCCGCGTGCGTCTTGGCTAGGCCCGTCGCCGGGCTCGCCGCCTCCGGCCGCCCGACATAGCGTGGCCGTTTCGCCTTCACATCGATAGTCGCGAGCAGCTTCTCGATGCGGCGGTCGACGAAGGTCCAGGCGCCCATGTTCTCCGGCTCCTCCTGGCACCACACCACCTCGGCGCTCGGGTACTGCGCCAGCGCCCGCGGCAGCGACACCACCGGGAACGGATAGAGCTGCTCCACCCGCACGATCGCGATATCCTTGATCGCCTTGTCCCGCCGCGCGGCCAGCAGGTCGTAATAGACCTTGCCGGTGCACAGCACGACGCGGCGCACGTCCTTTCCTTCCGCTATCGCATCGACCTCGCCGATCACCGGGCGGAACCGCGAGCCGGAGGCGAAATCGGCGACGGAGGAGACCGCGAGCTTGTGGCGCAGCAGCGATTTCGGCGTCATCAGCACCAGGGGCTTGCGGAAATTCCGCTTCATCTGCCGGCGCAGCGCGTGGAAATAGTTGGCGGGCGTGGTCAGGTTGCCCACCGTCATGTTGCGCTCGGCGCAGAGCTGCAGGTAGCGCTCGAACCGCGCCGAGGAATGCTCCGGCCCCTGGCCCTCGTAGCCGTGCGGCAGCAGCATCACCAGGCCCGACATGCGCAGCCACTTGCTCTCGCCTGAGGCGATGAACTGGTCGATGATCATCTGCGCGCCGTTGGCGAAGTCGCCGAACTGCGCCTCCCACAGCACCAGCGTGCGCGGGTCGGCCAGGCTGTAGCCGTACTCGAAGCCCAGCACGCCCGCCTCGGAGAGCAGCGAGTTGAAGATCTCGATGCGCGCCTGGCCGGCCGCGATGTTGTTGAGCGGCACGTATTCGTTCTGGTTGGTCTGGTCGATCAGCACCGCGTGGCGCTGGCTGAACGTGCCGCGCTGGCAGTCCTCGCCGGAAAGCCGCACCCGGTGCCCCTCGGCGAGCAGCGTGCCGAACGCCAGCGCCTCGCCGGTCGCCCAGTCGATTCCCTGGCCGCTCTCGATCATCGCGCGCTTGGCGTCGAGCTGGCGCGCGATCTTCGGGTTGATCGCGAAACCCTCCGGCACACGCCACAGCGCGTTGCCCGCCTCGCGCAGCGCCGCGAGCGGCACCGACGTTTCGCCCTCGGTCCATTCCGCCTCGTTGCCCGGCGTGGACAGGCCGCTCCAGTGCCCTTCCAGCCAGTCCGCCTTGTTCGGCTTGTAGGCCTTGGACGCCTGGTAGGCCGCCTCGAGGGTCGCGGCATAGGTGTTGGCCATCGCCTTCGCGTCCTCCGCCGTCACCACGCCCTCGCCTGCGAGCCGCTCGGCATAGAGCGTGCGCGTCGTCGGCAGCACGTCGATCGCGCGGTACATCAGCGGCTGGGTGAACGCCGGCTCGTCGGTCTCGTTATGGCCGTGGCGGCGATAGCAGACGATATCGAGCACCACATCGGTGCCGAATGCCATGCGGAACTCGGTGGCGAAGCGCGCGCACCACACCACCGCGTCCGGGTCGTCGCCGTTCACGTGCAGGATCGGCGCCTGCACGGACTTCGCGACATCGGTGCAATAGAGGCCTGAGAAGGCGTGCGCCGGCACGGTGGTGAAACCGATCTGGTTGTTCACCACGACGTGGATGGTGCCGCCGGTGCGGTAGCCGATGAGCTGGCTCATCGCGAGGGTTTCGTAAACCAGGCCCTGGCCGGCGAAGGCGGCGTCGCCATGCATCAGGATCGCCATGACGCTGCGCCGCGCCTTGGTATCGCCCGCCTCGTCCTGCCGCGCCCGCACCTTGCCGACGACGACGGGGTCGACCGCCTCCAG
Organism: Acetobacteraceae bacterium; assembly: GCA_027306955.1. Classification (GTDB taxonomy): domain Bacteria; phylum Pseudomonadota; class Alphaproteobacteria; order Acetobacterales; family Acetobacteraceae; genus JAJXXT01. The sequence continues at coordinate 2,235 of DAHUXX010000153.1, forward strand.
GTGCGACGGGTTCGGTTGCAGCGAGAGGTGCAGCCGGCGCCCCGCCACCTCGAGATCGGTCGAGGTGCCGAGATGGTATTTCACGTCGCCCGAGCCCTGCACGTCGTCCGGCTTGAAGCTCTCGCCGCCGAACTCGCTGAACAGCTGCACGAACGGCTTCCTGACGATGTTGACCAGCGTGTTGAGCCGCCCACGATGCGGCATGCCGATCGCGATCTCGCCCACGCCCGCCTCCGCCGCGGTCTCGATGATCGCGTGCAGCGCCGGGATCGTCACCTCGCCGCCCTCGAGCCCGAAACGCTTCGTGCCGACATAGCGGCGCTGGCAGAACGCCTCGAGCCCCTCCGCCTCCGTCAGCTGCTGCAGGATCGTCCGCCGCGTTGCCGCGTCCAATCCGCGTTCCGGCACCTCGATGCGGCGCTGGATCCAGGCCTTCTGCTCCGGATCCTGGATGTGCATGAACTCGACGCCGACGCTGCCGCAATAGGCGGCCCGCAGCACCGCGAGGATCTCGCGCGGTGTCGCGGTCTCGCGGCCCAGCACCTTATCGATGAAGATCGGCCGGTCCATGTCGGCCGCGGTGAAGCCGTAGGTCGCGGGATCGAGCTCCGGGTGCGGCTTGGGCACCTGCAGCCCCAGCGGGTCGAGCCGCGCTTCCAGGTGCCCGCGCACGCGATAGGCGCGAATCATCATCAGCGCCCGCAGGCTGTCCTGGGTCGCCGCGCGCACATGCTCGAGGTCGAGCGGCGCCGCGTCGCTCTTGCCGTTGAGGCGAGGCGGTTGGGCGGGGCCCTTCACCGCCTCCGCGGCCCGTGTCGCGAAGCTGCGCGGTGCCCATGACGCGCCGGAGGCATCGGTCAGGATCGCGCGCGCCTCGTCGTTCAGCGCCGCGAAGAGCTCGGCGAAACTCGCGTCCACCGCGTCCGGGTCGCGCACCCACCGCGCATAGAGATCGGCCACGTAGGCGGCATTGCCGCTGTTGATGGCACTCGCGAGCATTTCCATTCCCGGCATCGCTATCCTCTTGTCCCCATCGGTTCCCTGGCCGGGACGACACGGCGCAGGGAATGGTTACGGCATCGTGCCGTGATGCGGCGTGATCAAGGCAGGGGCGGCGGAATCAGCCCTGCGCCGCGCGCATGCTTCCTCGCCAGCCATACCGAACAGTCATTGCTCATCCATCGGCCTGGCGCGGTGCTCCTGCGTCGCGCCGCCTGGAGCTCTGTTGCCGCGCCCATGCCCCCCTACCCGCGCAGCGCGCGCACCATGGTGCTGCCCAGCGCGGCCGGGCTTTCCGCGACGTGGATCCCTGCCGCGCGCATCGCCTCGAACTTCGCCGCCGCGGTGTCGCGGCCGCCGGAGATCACGGCGCCGGCATGGCCCATGCGCCGCCCGGGCGGGGCCGTCGCACCGGCGATGAAGCCCACGACCGGCTTCTTCACCTTGTTCGCGGCGAGGAACTCGGCGGCGTCGATCTCGCTCTGCCCGCCGATCTCGCCGATCATCACGATCGCCTCGGTCTCGGGGTCGGCGAGGAACATCTCCAACACCTCGATGAAATCCGTCCCCTTCACCGGGTCGCCGCCGATGCCCACGCAGGAGGATTGGCCGAGCCCCGCCGCTGTGGTTTGCGCCACGGCCTCATAGGTCAGCGTCCCGGAGCGTGAGACGATGCCGATCTTGCCGCGCTTATGGATGTGGCCGGGCATGATGCCGATCTTGCAGGCCTCCGGCGTGATGACGCCGGGGCAGTTCGGCCCGATCAGCCGCGACGTGCCGCCGCACAGTGCGCGCTTCACCCGCACCATGTCCAGCACCGGGATCCCTTCGGTGATGCAGACGATGAGCGGGATACCGGCGTCGATCGCCTCAAGGATCGCGTCCGCGGCGAAGGGCGGCGGCACGTAGATGGCGCTCGCCGTGGCCCTGGTCGCCGCCCTCGCCTCGGCCACGGTGTCGAACACCGGCAGGCCGAGATGCTTGCTGCCGCCCTTGCCGGGCGTCACGCCGCCCATGACCTTGGTGCCGTAGGCGATCGCCTGCTCGGAATGGAACGTGCCCTGCGCGCCGGTGAAGCCCTGGGTGATCACCCGCGTGTCGGCATCGACGAGAATGGCCATCAGGCGGCTTCCTTCACGGCACGCACCACCTTCTCGGCGGCGTCGGCGAGGTTGTCGGCGGCGATGATCGGCAGGCCGGACCTGGCCAGGATCTGCTTGCCGAGTTCCACGTTGGTCCCTTCCAGGCGCACCACCAGCGGCACGTCGAGGCTCACCTCGCGCGCCGCGGCCACCACGCCCTCCGCGATCACGTCGCAGCGCATGATGCCGCCGAAGATGTTGACCAGGATGCCTTCCACGTGTGGGTCCGAGAGGATGATCTTGAACGCCGCCGTCACCCGCTCCTTGGTGGCCCCACCGCCGACGTCGAGGAAGTTCGCGGGCGCGCCGCCATAAAGCTTGATGATGTCCATCGTCGCCATGGCGAGGCCCGCGCCGTTGACCATGCAGCCGATGGTCCCGTCGAGGGCGACGTAGTTGAGAGCGTGCCGCGCGGCCTCGAGCTCCTTCGGGTCCTCCTCCGCCTCGTCGCGCAGCGCCTCGAGGTCGGCATGCCGATAGAGCGCGCTGTCGTCGAACGCGATCTTGGCATCGAGCGCCACCACATCGCCCGCCTTGGTCACCACCAGCGGGTTGATCTCGATGATCGAGCCGTCGAGCGCGACGTATGCCTCGTACATGGCGGCGACGAACTTGC
>DAHUXX010000157.1 GCA_027306955.1 Acetobacteraceae bacterium
ATCTTCGTGCTCGCCGCGGTGCTCTCGGCGATCGTGCCGGCGGGTTCCATCATCGTCACCTCCTGCACGCTCATCGCGCACAACGTGGTGGCGAAGCTGCGCCCGGCGACCTCCGAGCGCGCCGTCTTCGTGCTCACCCGATGGCTTGCCTTCCCGGTGACGCTGGCCGCCCTGCTGCTCGCCATCGCCGCGCCGGCGCTGATCGTGGTGATCCTGCTCGTTGCCTACGACTTCATCGCGCAGTTGCTGCCGGCGGTGGTGATCGGCGGGCTGTTCTGGCGCCGCGCGACGCTGCCCGGCGTGGTCGCCGGCATCCTTGTCGGCTGGGGGCTCTCCGCCTACTGGCTGCTGACCAAACATGGCCCGGTCCTGAGCCTGAATTCCGGCCTGGTGGCGCTGCTCGCCAACATCGCGGTCTTCGTCGTGGTCAGCCTCGCGACCCGACCACCGGAAGAAAAGGTGGTCGCGCCGATCATGGCGGCCGTCTGGAGCTCCGGCCGAAGCACCTGACCGCGCCCTCCAGCGGGCACGCTGGACCGGGCGCGATTCGCCTGGAAGAGTGCGGCCGTGGAACAGGCCGCCGCACGTGATGAGATGGTGGACGGGCGCGGCGGGCTGCGCGCGCCCTGGCGCGGGCTGATCGGTGCCTTCACGGCACTGGGCGATGGCGGCCTCGCCGAGCGCGCGCGACGGCTGGACCGCGCCTTCGAGGAGGAGGGGGTGGCCTCCGTGCTCCCCGGCGCCTCCTTGCGCGCCTGGCGCTGCGACCCGGTGCCGCTGCCGCTGACGGCGGCCGAGTTCGCGGTGCTGGAGGCAGGTCTCGCCCAGCGCGCGCGCCTGCTCGAGGCATTCCTCGCCGATCTCTACGGCCCGCGTGCCCTCCTCGCGGAATCGCTGCTGCCGCCGGCACTGGCCTTCGCCAACCCCGGCTTCCTGCGCATCGCGCCGTTGCCGGGGCAGGGCACGCTACACCTCTACGCCGCCGACCTCGTGCGCGGCCCGGACGGTGCCTGGCGCGTGCTGGCGGACCGCGCCGCCGCGCCCGCCGGCCTCGGCCAGGCGCGGGAGAACCGCCGCCTGCTCGGTCGCGTGCTGCCGGAGGCGTTCCGTCCGGTTCAGGTGCGCCCGCTACGGCCCTTCTTCGACCTCTGGCAGGAGGCGCTGCGCGCGCTCGCCCCTTCGGGCACCGCCAACCCTTCCGTTGCCGTGCTGACGCCCGGCACCGCGAGCCCGCTCTGGTTCGAGCACATGTATCTCGCGCGCGAGCTCTCCTGCGCCCTGGTCGAGGGCGGCGACCTCACGGTGGGCGGCGGCGCGGTGTTCCTGAAGTCCCTGCGCGGCCTTCAGCGCATCGACGTGCTGCTGCGGCGCATGGACGGGCGCATGATCGACCCGTTGGAGCTGGAGGCCGGCTCGCTCATCGGCACGCCCGGGCTGATGGACGCGGCGCGCGCCGGTTCGGTGCGTATCACCAACGATCCCGGCTCCGGTGCCGCGGAGGCGCCGGCGCTCGCCGCCTTCTTGCCGGCGCTCGCGCTGCGCCTGCTCGGCGAGACCCTGGCACTGGCCAGCGTGCCGACACTGTGGCTGGGCGAGGCGCGCGCACGCGCCCTCGTCGCGGCGGAGCCGCAGGCCTGGCTGCTGCGCCCGGCGACCGACGGCGCCGCTCCCGCCCAGGCGCTGGCCGCCGTTCCGCAACCGGAACGAGCGGCGCTGCTCGCCCGCGCCGCAGCCGAGCCATGGGCCTGGGCCGCGACGCGTGCGCTGCCGCCCTCGACCGTCCCCTGCGTCACCGTCGAGGGTTTGCAGCCGCGGCCCGTGGTGCTGCGCCTCTTCCTGGTGCGGGCGGAGGGGCGCTGGCAGGCGATGCCGGGTGGGCTCGCGCGCGTGCTCGACCCCGCCCAGGCGCTCGCCGGCGGCCTTCCGACAGCGGGCCAGGCCAAGGATGTCTGGGTGTTGGCGGAGGACCGCGGCGACATCGTGGGTCCTGCCGCCGCCCCCGCGACGCGGCTCGTCATCCGCCGCCCCAGCGGCGACCTGCCCAGCCGTGCGGCGGACAATTTGTTCTGGCTCGGCCGCATGGTGGAACGGCTGGAGCGTGCCGCCCGGCTCGGCCGCGCGGTGCTCGCCCGCCTCTCGCGCGGCACCTTCGTGCTGCCGCGCGAGGGCGTGGAACTTGGCGTGCTGCTGCGCTGCCTGGTGGAGGCGGGCGTGGTCTCGGCGGAACACGCCACGGTCTCGATGCTTGGCGAGGCGCTGCTCGGCGCCGCGCAGGAGGGTGGCGTGCTGCCGGGCCTGTTCGCCGAGGTGGCGCGCCTCACCGACAGCGTACGCGACCGGCTCACCGGCGACATGTACGCAACCTTCACCCAGGCGCTGCGCACCGCGCGCGCGGAAGCCGCCTCGGCGCGCCGCAGCCTCGACGAGCTGGCGCACGCGCTGGTCGCGGTGCTGCGCTTCTCCACCGCCGTCGCCGGTGTCGCGGCCGAGAACATGGTCCGTGGCGGCGGCTGGATTTTTCTCGAACTCGGCCGCCGGCTCGAACGCGCGCACGCCGTCGCCGCCGAAATCGGCTTCGCGCTGGACCTGCCGCCGCCACGCATGGAGGCGGGGCTGCGGCTGGTGCTGGAGCTCTGCGATTCCGCCATCACCTACCGCGCACGATATTTCGACGTGGTGCAGCCGGCGCCGGTGCTCGACCTGGTGCTCGCCGACCAGGGCAACCCACGCGGCTTCGCCTTCCAGTGCGCCGCGATGCATGCGCTGCTCGACGAACTGGCTGGCGAGTCGGGCACGCGCGAGGCGATGGCGGGCGCCGTCGCGGGCCTTCTGGCGCAGGCCGAGGCGCTGGTCGGCCGCGTTGCCGCTGCACCGGACGAGGCCGCCGCCGCCGCCGCGGCGGCGCCGGAACTCACGGCGATCGCGGGTTCCGTCGCGGACCTCTCCGACCGCATCACACGCCGCTACTTCGCCCTGCTGCCGCTGGTGCGCACCGTGGGGCTGTCCACCGAGCCCACGGTGCAGCGCGGTGCCGCGTGAAGTACCGGCTGCGGCACACGACCGAATACGCCTACGCGACGCCGGTCGATCTCGCGAGCCATCTGCTGCACCTTTCCCCGCGCGCGCTGTCCTGGCAGGTGGTGGCCGAGGCGCGCATCACGGCGATGCCGCAGCCGAGCCGCACGGTGCGCGCGCACGACCATTTCGGTAACGAAGCGACATGGCTGTTCCTCGACCAGCCGCACGAGCGCTTCACCGTGGCGCTGGATGCCGTGGTCGAGGTCGAGGCCCCGCCGCCGCCCGAGGACGCCGCGACCCCGACCTGGGAGGAGGTCGCCCGCCTCGCGGCAATCGGTGGCGCCAAGGCCGCGGACGCGGAGTTCGTCTTTGCGAGCCCGCTGGTCACGGCAGAGCCGGCGGCCCGCGCCTATGCCGCGAGCTGCTTCACGCCCGGCCGCCCGGTGCTCGCCGCCCTGCGCGAGCTCACCAGACGGATACGCAACGGATTCGCCTTCCGCCCCGGCGTCACCGATGTCAGCACGCCAGTCGCAAGCGTGCTGTCGCGCCGGGAGGGTGTGTGCCAGGACTTCACCCATCTCATGATCGCGGCCATGCGCGGCTTCGGCCTGCCGGCGCGCTACGTCTCGGGCTATCTGCGCACCCGCCCGCTGCCCGGCCAGCCGCGAAGGCGCGGCGCCGACCAGTCCCATGCCTGGGTCGGCGCCTGGCTCGGCCCGGAGCATGGCTGGATCGGCCTCGATCCCACCAACGATCTCGTCGTCGCCGATGAGCACGTGGTTCTCGCCTGGGGCCGCGACTACGGCGATATCAGCCCTATCCGCGGCGTGCTGCTCGGGGGTGGCCAGCACAGTGTGCGCGTCGGCGTCGATCTGGACGCCATCTGACCCAGGGGGCGCCGCGGCGCCTCAGCCGATCCCATCCACGGCGACCGCGTCGGTGCGCGCCACACGCTGGCGCAGCGCCTTGAGCGGTGCGTAGTCGGGGTCCGCCATGAAGGCGCGAATCGCGGCGCGGTCGGGGAAGCGGAACAGCACCAGACGGTGCGGCCGCCACTCGCCCTCCAGCACCTCGTGCTCGCCGCCGCGCACCAAGTACTCACCTCCGTGCCGCGCGATCAGCGCCGGCACACGGCACCTGTAGGCCTCGTAGGCGGCGCCATCACGCAGATCGACATCGACGATCAGATACGCGGGCACGCCGGCCTCCTCGCCGTCATCGCTAGAGCAATATCCGACCAGATAGAATCAACTGGTCGGATTTCTTGCTCTAGGGAATGGGTGCGCCCACGGAGGTTGCGGTGGCGCACAGCGCCGCCCAGGTCTGCGCCTGCAGCGGCACGCCATGCGCGAGCCGGCGGGCGCGCGTCATCGCCTCCTTTTCGCCTGGCACCAGCACCCTGCCGCCGGCATGCTGCGGCCGGGACGCGTGCACATAGGCGGCATAATCATGCGCCTCGGCGACGAAATCCTTCGCGGCGAAGGAGGCCGGATCGATGTAGATCGCCAGCATGCCGTTGCCGATCTGTCCGCGCTTGCCGCCCGGGATCGGCCCCGAGGTGCCGCCACCGGTCAGAACGCCGCCCAGGATCTCGCACATGAAGGCGAGGCCGGAGCCCTTGTGCTCGCCGAAGGCCCGCAACGCTCCCTGGCCCGCGCCGGCACTGCGCGGCCCGCCCGGCGTGAGCGGCCCGTAGAGCACGGTGGGATCGCCCGAGACGCTGCCATCCGGGGCGATCAGCGCGTCGCCCGGCACCGGCTTGCCGCCGTTGGAGGCGACGAGCACCTTGCCCTCCGCCACCAGCGACGTTGCCATGTCGAGCAGCAGGATCGGCCGGTCGCCCGTGGTGGGGATGCCGATGCAGACAGGGTTGGTCGAGAAGCGCCGGTCGACGCCGCCATAGGGCGCTACCAGCTCGCCCTTCTCGACGTTGACGAAGTGAATCGAGATCAGCCCCGCCTCGGCCGCGCGCTCGGCCCAGTCGCCCATACGCCCGATATGCCCGGCATGGCGCAGCGCGATGGCCGCGAGCCCGTTCTGCCGCGCCTTGGCGATGCCGAGGTCGACCGCCTGCGGCGCGATCGTCTGGCCGAACCCGTAATGACCCTCCACCACGGCGTGGGTCGGGCTCTCGGCGACGATGCTGATCGTCTGCCCGCCCAGCACCAGCCCCTCCCGGAACTGCTGCACATAGCGCGGCGTGCGGATCACGCCGTGGCTGTCATGCCCGGTGAGGTTGGCGGAGACCAGGTAGCGCGCGATGCGGGCCGCCTCCTCGTCCTCCACCCCGGCGTGGCGGAAGATCGAGCCGATGAACGATGTGAGCGTGTCGGCCGCGATGACGTGTTCGTCGCCGTCCACGATCAGATGACCCGCCCGGTCTCGTCGTCGATGAGGTGCATGTGGTTGAGGTCCGCGGCAAGCGGCAGCTTGTCGCCGGGCGCGGCCTTCACCGCGGGGTCGATGCGGGCACAGACCGGCACGCCGTCGGCGAAGAAGTGGATCATCGTCTCCATGCCCATCGGCTCGACCACGTCCACGTCAGCCTCGAGACGCACGACGCCGGGTTTCTCGTCGGTACGCGTCTCGGTGAGGTGCTCGGGGCGCAGCCCGAAGGTGACTTTGCGTCCTTTGGCCTTGCCGTAGCGATCGAGGCGCGGGCGGCACCGGCAGCTTCTCGCCGGTGGCGAGCCGGACCTTGAGCCCGCCATCGTCCACCAGCTCCGCCGGCAGGAAATTCATCGCCGGCGAGCCGATGAAGCCGGCTACGAAGCGCGTCGCCGGGTTGTGATAAAGTTCCTGCGGCGGCCCGACCTGCTCGATCACGCCGTGGTTCATCACCACCACGCGGTCGGCGAGCGTCATCGCCTCCACCTGGTCGTGCGTGACGTAAACGGTGGTGGTGCGCACCGTCTGGTGCACCTTCTTGATCTCGGTGCGCATCTGCACGCGCAGCTTGGCATCGAGGTTGGAGAGCGGCTCGTCGAACAGGAACACCTTGGGGTTTCGCACGATTGCGCGACCCATGGCGACGCGCTGGCGCTGCCCGCCGGAGAGCGCCTTGGGCTTGCGTTCGAGCAGCATCGCGATGTCGAGGATGCGCGCCGCCTCGTCCACCCGGCGCTTGATCTCATCCTTGGGGAATTTCCTCAGCTTGAGGCCGAAGGCCATGTTGTCGAACACGCTCATGTGCGGATAGAGAGCGTAGTTCTGGAACACCATGGCGATGTCGCGGTCGCGCGGCGGCACGTCGTTGACGACGTCGCCGCCGATCCAGATCTCGCCCGCGGTGATCTCCTCCAGCCCCGCGATCATGCGCAGCGTGGTGGACTTGCCGCAGCCCGAGGGCCCGACGAGCACGACGAACTCCTCGTCGGCGATCTCGAGGTCGATGCCCTTCACGGCCTGCACGCCGCCCTCGTAGGACTTGACCACCTTGCGGATCGAAACTTGAGACATCTTGGCGTCTATCCCTTGCCCAGTGCTTAGCCTTCGGTTGCGTGCTTAGCCTTTGGTTGCGCCCGCGGTAAGGCCGGCGATGTAGTAGTCCATGAGGAACGCATAGATCAGAATTGGCGGGGCGGAGGCAAGGATGTTGGCCGCCATGATGTGCCCCCAGTCGAGCACGTCGCCGTGGATCAGGGTGCTCACGATGCCGGCGGTCAGCACCATCTGCTTGGAGGTGAACAGGAACGCGAGCGGATACAGGAAATCGCCCCAGCAGACGGTGAAGGCGAAGATGGTCGCGGCGATAATCCCCGGCATCGCGACCGGAATGAAGATCTTCCACAGCATCTGCAGGTGCGAGGCACCGTCGATCATCGCCGCCTCGTCCAGCTACTTCGGGATGGAACCGAAATAGCCGATCAGGATCCAGGTGCAGAACGGCACGGAGAGCGTCGGCCAGACGAAGGCGAGGGCCCACGTATTGTTGATCAGGTGCAGGTTCGCGAGTTCCTTGAACAGCGGAATGAACAGCAGCGATTCCGGCACCAGGTAGGTGAGGAAGACGCCGGTCGCGAACATCTGGCTGCCGAAGAAGCGCATGCGCGCGAGCGCATAGGCCGCCAGCACCGAGATCACCATGGTGACGCACACCACAACGATGGTGAGCTTCACGCTGTTGTAGAAGAAGATCTGGAACTGCGGGTTGTGGATGATGGAGGTGTAGTTGCCGAAGAAGAGATGCTGGGTGAACCAGGGATCCTTGCCCGACCCGATCTCCTGCGAGGTCTTGAGCGAGGTCACAAGCTCGAAATAAGGCGGGATCAGGAAGCCGATGGCGAAGATTGCCAGCGCGATATAGCTGGTCCACAGCGCCCAGCGGCGCTCGCGCGCGATGCTGGGCTTGCGTCCGCGCCGTGGCGCCGCGGCCCCGGCGGCGAGGGTCGCGCTACTCATGTCAGATGGCCTCCCGGGTCCGGCGCGTGACGCCACGCAGGATGAAAATGGCGAAGACCGCCAGGATCGGGAACATGAACAGGCTCACCGCCGAGCCCATCGGGATGTTGCCCGAGTTTATGCCCACCTGGAACGCATAGGTCGCGAACACATGCGTCGTGTTGGCCGGCGCGCCGGCCGTCAGGATCTGGACAATGTCGAAATTGGCGAAGGTGACGATCAGGCTGAACAGCGTGGTGATGCTGATGATGTTCTTCAGCATCGGGAACGAGATGAAGCGGATCTTCTGCCAGCCCGTGGCACCGTCGATCGCCGCCGCCTCGTAAAGCTGGTCAGGCACCGATTTCAGCGTCGCGAGATACATGATCATGAAGAAGGGCGTGCCGAACCACACGTTCACCATGATGATCCAGAACCGCGCCCATGCCGTGCTCGAGAGAAACGCGATCGGGTGTATGCTAACCTGTTGCAGCAACCAGTTCACCGCCGAGTAGCTGCCCTCGATCATCCACCACCAGCCCAGCGTGGACAGCGCCGGCGGGATCACCCAGGGCAACAGCAGCACGCCGCGCCAGAGCTTCTGGTCGGGCCCGGTGATGTTGTGCATCACGTGGGCGAGGATGAATCCGATCAACGCCTTGAGGAACACGGCGGTGATCGCAAACAGGCAGCTCTGGAAGATGACGAGGTGGAATGTGTTGCTGGACAGCAGGTACTGGTAGTTGAACAGGCCGACGAACCGGGTCATGTCGCGGTTCAGCGTCGACAGGTAGATCGAATAAAAGAACGGATAGACGACGAAGCCCGCGAGCAGCGCGAACAGCGGCACGCACATCAGCAGCGCAGTCGTCGACCGGCGCCGGGCCATCCGGTGCAGGGCGCTGTCGCGCGCCCTCGGGCGAGGCGCGGAATAGCGCGCAATCGGAACGTCCGTCGTGCCTTCGGCCATTGGCGACGATACTCCCTTTGCGATCAACGGCGGCTCTGAAAGACAGGCCGGGGGCGATAAGCCCCCGGCCCCGGACCGTCAGGCGTCACATATTGATGTAGCCGTTGATCTCGTGCTCGGCCCAGTTGAGCACGCTGTCCAGGCTCTCCTTGTTCTTGACCAGCTTCGCGACCATCACGTTGAACGTCGCGTTGCTGTAGAGCTGGGTCCCGATACGGCCCGGTGCGGGCGCCGCCGCCATCGCGGATTGCGCGTCATGCCACGGCCGTATCGGGTAATTGTAGATCGTGCCGACCGGCGGCTTCTCGGTCTCCCAGATCTTGAAGTCGTGCATGCTGAGCAGCGGCGGAATGTCGTAGCCCGCCGATGCGTCGCACAGCTTTTCCACCTGCGGGCGCTGCTGCAGATAAGTGAGCAATTCCTTCGCCGCCGTCTTGTTGGGGCTGAACTTCCAGATGCCCCACAGATACGGCTGGTAGGGGACGAACCGGCCCTTGGGCCCGGCGGGGCTGGGGAAGGTCCAGCAATCCTCCGCGACCTTGATGGCGTCGCGCCGCGCCACCCACCAAGCCGACGGTGGGTTGAAGATCAGCGCCGACTTGCCGGAGATCAGCGCCTTGTTGTTGGAAGCGTCGTCGTAGGACCACGTGTCCGCAGGCAGGCTCGGGACGAGCTGCTGCATATAGTCCAGGACCTGCTTGATCGCGTCCGACTTGACCTGGATGTTGCCCTTCTCGTCCACCAGCTCGGCACCGTAGGCACGCAGGAGGGAGCCGGTCCAGTCAACGCTGTCCGTGGTCTGCCCGAGGCCGAGCCCGAACGGCACGCCGGCCTTCTTCGCCGCCGGCGCCAGCTTCAACATCTCGTCATAGGTCCAGGCGGTCGCGGTCGAGGCATTGCCCGGCTTGTTCGGGTACCACGCCTCGACATCGACACCCTGGCTCTTGAAGAAGCTGATGCGCACGCACGATGGCTTGTATTGCGAGCCGACGCTGGTCGGCACCGCCATCCAGTGGCCGTTCACCTTGCCGGCGTACGTCGCGACCCCGTCCATCGCGCCGTATTCCTTGATCAGCCCGTCCACGATATCGTCGACCGGGATGAGGTGCTGGTAATAGTGCTGCACGTCCCAGGTGAGGAACGCCATCACGTCATGGCCGGTACCGGAGAGCGCCTCCGCCGCCTGGGTCAGCGGCAGCTTGCTGTTCGCGGCACCCGAGCTCAGCAGGTCGAGCGTGACCTCGACATGATTCTTCTTGCCCCACTCGGTCACCATCGTGCGCATCACCGGGTTCGCGGCCGGCACCCAATGGTCCCAGAAGCCGAGCTTGAGCGTTCCGGCCGCGTTCGCGGTCTGCACATGCACCAGCGGCAGCGCGGAGGCCGCGGCCCCCGCCTTCAGCACGCCGCGGCGTGACAGACCGAATTTCGAGTGCTTTTTCGTCGCCATAGGCCCCTCCCTGTGAAGCGCCGTGCCGTGCCCCCAGGGACGTGCCGTGCGCTGTGTGAAACCTGGACGTACGCGCTGTCTCCCGCGTTTGGGCCGAGCCTACGCACAAACCTCCGTCCGATGCAAATTCATGGGAGCGCTAACATACGGACGCGCAAGGCTGTTTTCCGCTCGCGCGGCGTCCGCCGGCCAGCGGATCAGAGCGCGTCGAGCAGCGCGCGGGCCTTCACCCCGACATCCGCGGCTGTGTCGCCGGGGCGGTAAAGCGCCGAGCCGATGCCGAATCCCGCGGCTCCGGCGCCGCGCCAGGCCGGAATCGTCGTGGCGTCCATGCCGCCCACCGGCAGCACCATTGTCCCCGGCGGCAGCACCGCACGCAGCGCCCGCAGCACGGCGGGTGAGGCGGCCTCCGCCGGAAACAGCTTCAGCGCATCCGCTCCCGCGTCGAGCATGGAGAAAGCTTCAGCGGGCGTGAAGAAACCGGGCATGGCGATGAGGCCGCGCGTCTTCGCGGCGCGCACGACCATGGCGTCGGCGTGGGGCGTAACGATCAGCCGCCCGCCCACCGCCGCGATCTCCGCGACCTCCTGCGCGCGCCGCACCGTTCCGGCGCCGATCAGCAGCCGCTCGCCGAACCGGCGGGCGAGGCGCGCAATGCTGTCGATCGGGTCCGGCGAGTTGAGCGGCACCTCGACGATGGCGATGCCCGCGCCCTCCAGCGCCGTCGCGATCTCCTCCGCCTCGTCCGGCCGCACGCCGCGCAGGATGGCGACCAGCGGGCAGCGGCCAAGGGTCGCGGCGAGGTTCAGCGCCATGCGCGTTCTCCGATGCGCGCGAGCCCCCGCGCGGCGGCCTCGGGGGATGCCACGGCCGCACTCCCACCCGGTGCCGCGACGGCGCGGGCATAGAGCGCCGCAAGTTCCGAGTTGGCAACGATCGTCACGTGCGTGCGCGCCGGCATCGCCGCCCCGATCTCGTGGCCGATCAGCAGGCCCGAGAGATAGGAGGCGCTCGCCTCGTCCGCGAGCGCGCCCGCGAGCCCCAGAGTGCGCACGCCGAACAAATGGTGCAGCAGGTGCCCCGGCTCCCCGGCGCGCGCGAGGCCGCGGTCGAAGGCGGCGAGGTCGATCGGTCCATCGCGCATCATCCGCCCGAGGATGGTCGCCGAGCGCAGCGCCGCGAACGCCTCGCCGGAGAAATAGGTCTCGAACGCCGCGATGCGCCCGGCCTCGACGCGCGCCCATTTGCTGTGGCTGCCGGGCAGGCAGGCGATGCCGTCCGCGAGCTCGAGCCCCGCGATCTGCGTCTCCTCCCCGCGCATCACCTCCGGAACATTCTGCCGGTCGCGCGCCGAGAGCCCTGGCACCAGCCGGACCTCGGCACCCTCGAACGGGACCGGCACGAGCGCCGTGGCAAGCTCCGCGATGCCGGCGGGGCAGGGGAGGTAGGGCGCTTCCAGCCAGCCTTGCCGGCTGCCCACCATGCCCGCGAGCAGCACGCGCCGTTCGCCCC
>DAHUXX010000160.1 GCA_027306955.1 Acetobacteraceae bacterium
GGCCGGCGGGGCGGCGAACAGGCTCGGGGATTTCGGGCGCGCGGGCACGGTACGAGCTTAGACCGCCGGGCGCCGCGGCGAAACGACGCGCACTTGCGACCCAAGGCGCCCGCGACAGAAGATGCGGGCGTGCTCCCCTACCCTGCCTCCGCCACGATCGAGACCGCGCGCCTGGTGCTGCGCCCGCCGCGGCCGCGCGACTTGCCGGCGCTGTACGCGATCCTCGGCGACCGGCGCGCGATGCGGCACACGCACGCACCGCGCTCCCTCGTCGCGTGCGGGCTGTATGCGAGAGCGCACGAGAAGCAGCGGCGCCGGCTCGGCTACGCACCCTGGGTGATCGCGACGCGGCGGGACGGACGGATCATCGGCTGGGGCGGGCTCTATGACGATCCGTTCGATCCTGGCTGGGGCGTGGAACTCGCCTATTTTCTCGCGCGGCGGGCGTGGGGGCAGGGCTATGCCAGCGAACTCGCCGCCGCCTGCATGGCGCTCGCGGACGGGCGGCTGCGCCTCGCGCGCGTGCGCGGCTTCGCGATGCCGCGCAACCGCGGCTCCCGGCGCGTGCTGGAAAAGGCGGGCTTCGTCGCGATCGGCTATGTGCCCGCGATGCGGCGGCTGCTGTTCAGCCGCCCGCGCGGAGGAGCCTGAAGGAATGCGATGAACGGGGCGGTTATTCCGCCTCGGTCTCTTCCTCTTCCACGATCTGCTTCGGGCCGCTGTCCAGGCCCTTGGCCGCAACGTCGCGGTCGACGAACTCGATCACCGCCATGTCGGCGGCGTCGCCGTGGCGCATGCCGGCCTTGAGCACGCGCAGATAGCCGCCGTGGCGGTCCTTGTAGCGCTCGGCGAGCGGGCCGAAGAGCTTGGCGACGATCGCGTCGTCGCGCAGCTGCGCATAGGCCTGCCGGCGCGCGGCCAGGCCGCCACGCTTGCCCAGCGTGATGAGCTTCTCGGCCACGGGCCGCAGCTCCTTCGCCTTCGGCAGCGTCGTGGTGATCTGCTCGTGCTTGAGCAGCGCGTGCGCGAGGTTGCGGAACATCGCCGCGCGGTGGGTGGTGGTGACGCCGAGCTTCCGCCCGGCAATGCCGTGACGCATGGTCTCTCTCCCCGCCTCAGAAGCCTTCGCCGAGGCGCTTGATCAGATCCTCGATATTCTCCGGCGGCCAGCCGCTCACGGTCATGCCGAGCGAGAGCCCCATGGAGGCCAGCACTTCCTTGATCTCGTTGAGCGACTTGCGGCCGAAATTCGGCGTGCGCAGCATTTCCTGCTCGGTCTTCTGCACCAGGTCGCCGATATAGACGATGTTGTCGTTCTTGAGGCAGTTGGCGCTGCGCACCGAGAGCTCGAGCTCGTCGACCTTGCGCAGCAGGTTCGGGTTGAACGGCAGCTCCTCCGCGGGCTCCGACAGCGAGATCTGCTGCGGCTCCTCGAAGTTGACGAACAGCGAGAGCTGGTCCTGCAGGATGCGCGCGGCCAGCGCCACCGAGTCCTCCGGCGTCACCGCGCCGTTGGTCTCCACCGTCAGCAGCAGCGTGTCGGAGTCGGTCTTCTGCCCGACGCGCGTCGGCTCCACGCGGTAGGAAACGCGGCGCACCGGCGAGTAGATGCTGTCCACCGGAATGAGGCCGATCGGCGCGTCTTCCGGCCGGTTGTCGGCGGCGGCGACGTAGCCCTTGCCGGCCTGGACCGTGAACTCCATGCCGAGCTTCACGCCGTCGTCGAGCGTGCAGAGCACGAGCTCGGGGTTCATGATGTCGATATCGTGGCCGGCCTGGATCTGGCCCGCCTTCACCTCGCCCGGGCCGGTCGCGGAGAGCACCATGCGCCGCGGCCCGTCGCCATGCATGCGCAGGCCGAGCTGCTTCACGTTGAGCACGATGTCAGTGACATCCTCGCGCACGCCGGGGATGGAGCTGAATTCATGCAGCACGCCGTCGATCTGCACCGCCGTCACCGCCGCGCCCTGCAGCGAGGACAGCAGCACGCGGCGCAGCGCGTTGCCCAGCGTCATGCCGAAGCCGCGCTCCAGCGGCTCGGCGATGATGGTGGCCACGCGGGAGCGGTCGGTCCCGGGCTCGACCTCGAGCTTTTCGGGCTTGCGCAGAGATTCCCAGTTCTTCTGCATGGACATGCGGCACCTCGTGATGATGGGGGCCGAGCGCGAATCAACGCGCTCGAGGCCGGACGACGCGGACGGGTCGGCGTAGGATCAGACGCGGCGGCGCTTGCGCGGACGGCAACCGTTGTGCGGAATAGGCGTCATGTCGCGGATCGCCGTGATGGCGAAGCCGACCGTCTGCAGGGCGCGCAGCGCGCTCTCGCGGCCGGAACCGGGGCCGCTCACCTCGATCTCGAGCGTCTCCATCCCATGCTCGCGCGCCTTGCGACCGGCATCCTCGGCCGCGACCTGGGCGGCGTACGGTGTGGACTTGCGGCTGCCCTTGAAACCCTGGCTGCCGGAGGATGACCAGGCGATGGCGTTGCCCTGGGCGTCGCTGATGGTCACGATCGTGTTGTTGAACGTGGCCGCGACATGGGCGACGCCGGAAGTGATGTTCTTGCGCTCCTTCTTGCGGGTGCGCGCGGCGGTGGCGGGTTTCGCCATGGGTCGGATGTCCTGTTCTGTCTCGAACGCGTAACGAGGGCGGGCTGCGCCCGGTTACTTCGTCACTTTCTTCTTGCCGGCGATCGCCACCGCCTTGCCCTTGCGGGTACGGGCGTTGGTGTGGGTGCGCTGGCCGCGCACCGGCAGGCCGCGGCGATGCCGCAGGCCGCGGTAGCAGCCGAGATCCATGAGGCGCTTGATGTTCATCGCCACCTCGCGCCGCAGGTCGCCCTCGACGCGGAAGTCGCGGTCGACCATCTCGCGGATGCGCAGCACCTCGTCGTCGGAGAGCTGGTTGACCCGGCGCTCTGCGGGGATGCCGAGCTTGTCACAGATCTCCTGCGCCTTGGCCGGACCGATCCCGTAGATGTAACGCAGGCTGATGGTCACCCGCTTGTTGGCGGGAATGTTAACGCCGGCAATACGCGCCACGAAGTGGACTCCTGCTGGCCGGGTCCTGTTCCGCGTACACGCTCGACCTGCGCAAACGGAGGATGCCCGGCGACCATAAACGATTGACGGCACCCGCGTCCGGGTGCCGCAGGGCGGGGTTATAGCCGGGGGATGGCGTGAGTCAACGCAAACCGATCAAATTTTCGTGAGCGAAGGCTCTGGAGCCATTCCTGGGGCGCAGGGCCGCCATCACCAGCGCGTCAAGCCGGGCGAAGCCGATCGAGGATCGCGACCAGCGACGCGGTGACCTGGTCCATACCCGCCATGCCGTCCACCGATTTCAGCCGGCCTCTCGCAGCGTAGTAGGCCAGGATGGGCTCGGTTTGGGTGTGATAGGCAACGAGGCGGGCGGCGATGGTCTCGCGATTGTCGTCCGGGCGGCGGATGAACTCGTTCCCGCCGCAGCGGTCGCAGGTGCCGGGAACCTTCGTCGGCTTGAACTTGTCGTGATAGCCCTCGCCGCACGTCGCACAGGTGAAGCGGCCGGCGACCCGTTCGATCAGCGCCGCGTCGTTCACCTTGAGTTCGAGCACGGCGTCGAGCGTCATGCCGTTCTTCGCCAGCATCGTGTCGAGCGCCTTTGCCTGCTCCACGGTGCGCGGAAAGCCGTCGAGGATGAAGCCCTTGGCGCAATCCGGGCGGACGATGCACGCCTCGAGCATGTGGATGACGATGTCGTCTGAGACCAACTGGCCCGCGCGCATCACTTCCTTGACCTTGAGGCCGACAGGCGTGCCCGCCGCGATCTCGGCACGCAGCATGTCGCCGGTCGCGATCTGAACGATGCCGTAACGCTCCTCGAGCCGCTTGGCCTGCGTGCCCTTGCCCGCGGCAGGTGGACCGAGGAGAACGAGCCTCAACGTCCTCGCCCCTTCACGCGCGCCTTGCGGATCAGCCCCTCGTATTGGTGGGCGAGCAGGTGCGACTGGACCTGGGTCACCGTGTCCATGGTGACCGAGACGATGATCATCAGGCTGGTGCCGCCGAAGTAGAACGGCACGCCATAGTCGCTGATGAGAATCTGCGGCAGCAGGCAGACGATGACCAGGTAAACCGCACCCACCGTGGTCAGACGTGTCAATACGTAATCGAAATATTCGGCGGTTGCGGAGCCCGGGCGGATGCCGGGGATGAAGCCGCCGTACTTCTTGAGGTTGTCTGCCGTCTCTTGCGGGTTGAACACGACGGCCGTGTAAAAATAGCTGAAGAAGATGATCAGCGCCGAATACAGAATCAGGTAGAGCGGCGAGCCGCCCGAGAGCAGCTGGCCCATGGTCGCGAGCCAGCCCGGCGCGCTGCCTGATTGCGCGGAGAAGCCTGCGATGGTGGCCGGGATCAGCAGGATCGAGCTTGCGAAGATCGGCGGGATCACGCCCGAGGTGTTGACCTTGAGCGGCATGTGCGTGGAATCGCCGCCGAACATGCGGTTGCCGACCTGGCGCTTCGGGTACTGCACGACGATTTTCCGGTGCGCGCGCTCCATGAACACGATGAAGGCGATCACCCCGATCGCAAGCAACAGGAAGGCGACAATGAACACCGGCGACAGCGCCCCGGTGCGTCCTAGTTCCAAGAGCGAGGCGAGCGCGTTCGGCACGTTGGCGATGATGCCGGCCATGATGATGAGGCTGGTGCCGTTGCCGACGCCGCGCGTCGTGATCTGCTCGCCAACCCACATCAGGAACATCGTGCCGCCGACCAGCGTAATCACGGTCGAGACGCGGAAGAACAAGCCGGGATCCGCGACCGCGGGACCCACGCTGCTGTGCATGCTCTCGAGCCCGACCGCGATGCCGTAGGACTGGAACGCGGCGATGAACACGGTGAGGTAGCGTGTGTACTGGTTCATCTTGATGCGGCCCGACTCGCCCTCCTTTTTCAAGGCGTCGAGCGAGGGGATGGCCGCAGTCATCAGCTGGATGATAATGCTCGCGCTGATGTAGGGCATGATGTTGAGCGCAAAGACCGTCATGCGCCCGAGCGCGCCGCCCGAGAACATGTTGAACATGCCGAGGATGCCGCCGCCCTGCTGCGACAGCATCTGCGCCATCACCGCGGCGTTGACGCCGGGGACCGGGACATACGTGCCGAGCCGGTAGACCAGCAGCGCGCCGAGGGTGAACCAGATGCGCTGTTTGAGTTCAGTCGCCTTGCCGAAGGAGGCGAGGCTCATGCTCGAGGCGATTTGTTCGGCGGCCGAGGCCATGGACTGTTCTCCGGACGTCGCGCCGATCTAGACCAGGATCGGCCAGATGGAAACCGAGTTGCGCCAGCCGGGTCCCGTCAGGCGGCAGGCGGGAGCCCCAACAACAGACGGCGCCGCCGGTTGCCCGGGCAGCGCCGCCAGGACCCCCGCATGGGGAGCGAAAGCTAGGATGCGGCGGCCGGCGTGGGCAGCACGACCTTGCCGCCCGCGGCCTCCACCGCGGCTACCGCCGCCGCCGAGGCGCCTGACACCTCGATCGTCACCGCGCGCCCGATCTCCCCAGTGGCGAGCAGGCGCACGCCCGCGACCTTGCTGGCCCCGGTCGTGCCCCCCTTCTTGACGACAGTCCGCACCAGGCCGGCCCCGACCAGCACCGCCTCGGTGATCGGCTGCGCCGCGTCGATCCGCCCGGCCTCGATCGCCTTGGCCAGGCGGCCGAGATTGACCGCCGCGTATTCGCGCCGCGACGGGTTGACGAAGCCGCGCTTCGGCAGCCGGCGGTAGATCGGCAGCTGGCCACCCTCGAAGCCGTTCAGGGCCACACCCTCGCGCGCCTTCTGGCCCTTCACTCCCTTGCCCGAGGTCTTGCCCTTGCCCGAGCCAATGCCGCGTCCGAGCCGCTTGGACTTCAGTCGCGCGCCGGCGTTGTCGCGCAGTTCGTTGAGCTTCATCGCATCTCTCCCACACCCGCCGCACGCGCGGTCAGGCGAGCTTCTCCACGCGCACCAGGTGCGCGACCTTGCGGATCATGCCGCGGGTCGAGGGCGTGTCGGCGAGCACGCGCGTGCGCCCGATCCCCTTGAGGCCGAGGCCGAGCAGCGTCTCCTTCTGGCCTGGCTTGCGTCCGGCCCCCGAGGCGATCTGCGTCACCTTCACCTGCGCACTCTCAGGCATCGGCACCCTCCTGCGCGTGGGCCTCGTGGCCATGCGCTTCGTGCCCGTGGCCGTCGCGGCGGCCGAGGATGTCCGACACCTTCTTCCCGCGGCGCGCGGCCACGCTGCGCGGGCTGGCGCTGCGGCGCAGTGCCGCGAAGGTCGCCTTGACCATGTTGTGCGGGTTGCGGCTGCCTATGCTCTTGGCCACCACGTCGCCGATGCCGAGTGACTCGAAGACCGCGCGCATCGGGCCGCCAGCGATGATGCCGGTGCCGGCCGGCGCGCTGCGCAGCACCACCGTGCCGGCACCGAAATGACCGGTGACGTCGTGGTGCAGGGTGCGACCCTCCTTCATCGGCACATGGATCAAGCCGCGCTTGGCTCGCTCCGTCGCCTTGCGGATCGCCTCCGGCACCTCGCGCGCCTTGCCCGCACCATAGCCGACGCGACCCTTCTGGTCGCCGACGACGACCAGTGCCGCGAAAGCGAAGCGACGCCCGCCCTTCACCACCTTGGCGACGCGGTTGATGGTGACGAGCTTGTCGATCAGATCGTCGCCCTGCCGGTCGCGATCGCCGCCGCGGTCGCGATCCCGACCGCCCCGTCCGCCTTCGCGCGGTTCCCGTGCCATATGCGTTGCCCTCAGAACGAAAGACCGCCCTCGCGGGCAGCCTCGGCCAGCGCCTTGACGCGGCCATGGTAGAGATAGGCGCCGCGGTCGAAGACCACGGCGGATACGCCGGCGGCAAGCGCGCGCTCGGCGACCAGCTTGCCCACGGCCGCGGCCGCGTCCTTGTCCGCGCCGGTGCGCAGGCTCTCGCGCAGCGCCCGGTCGAGCGACGACGCGGCGGCCAGCGAGCGGCCGGCGCTGTCGTCGATGACCTGCGCGTAGATGTGCTTGCCGGAACGAAAGACCGAAAGCCGCGGCCTGCCCGAGGCCTTGCGCCGCAGCGCGAAGCGCTGGCGGGCGCGGCGACGCGCCTGCATGTCGTTGCCCGTGCTCACTTCTTCTTGCCTTCCTTCCGCCGGATCTGCTCGCCGTCGAACTTCATGCCCTTGCCCTTGTAGGGCTCGGGCGGCCGCCAGGTGCGCAGCTCGGCGCAGACCTGCCCGACCAGGCGCTTGTCCATGCCCTCGACCTTGATCGCCGTCGGGCGCTCGCAGGTGATCTTGATGCCCTTGGGAATGGCGTAGACCACGTCGTGCGAGAAGCCAAGGTTCATCACCAAGTTCTGGCCCTGCACCGCGGCGCGGTAGCCGGTCCCGGTGATCTCCATCGACTTCGAGTAGCCCTCGTTCACGCCGCGCACCATGCTGGCGACCAGCGCCCGCGTCGTGCCCCACATCATGCGTGCCTGCGTGGTGCTGCCGCGGGGTGCCACGGAGAACTTGCCGCCCTCGACCGTGGCCTCCACGAGATCAGTGAGCTCGAGCTTGAGCTCACCGAGCTTGCCCTTGACCGCGAGCGTTCGCCCGGCGAGCGCCACCTGCACGCCCGAGGGGATCGCGACCGGATATTTGCCAACGCGACTCATCGTCCGCTCCTCAGAACACCCGGCACAGCACTTCGCCGCCGACATTCGCGGCGCGCGCCTCGGCATCGCTCATCACGCCCCGCGGCGTCGAGAGGATCGAGACGCCGAGACCCGCATAGACACGCGGCAGCTCGCGGATACCCGAATAGACGCGCCGGCCGGGGCGCGAGACGCGGGTGATCTCTTTGATCGCCGGCTCGCCCTCGTTGTACTTCAGTTCGATGCGCAGCCGCGCGATACCGGGGCGCACCTCCTCGGCGGAGAAGCCGCGGATGAATCCCTCGCGCTTGAGCGCGTCGAGCACGTTGGCGCGCAGCTTGGACGCCGGGGCCACGCAGGAGGCATGGCGCTCACGCTGCGCGTTGCGGATTCGGGTGAGCATGTCACCCAGGGGATCGGTCATGGACATGGCGCGTTCCCTACCAGCTCGCCTTCACCATGCCGGGGATCTGGCCGTTGTTGGCGAGGTCCCGTAGCGCGATGCGGCAGAGCTTGAACTTGCGATAGTTGCCGCGCGACCGCCCGGTCAGCGCGCAGCGCAGCCGCACGCGCACCTTCGCCCCGTTGCGCGGCAGCTCCGCAAGCTTGAGCGACGCCTCGAACCGGTCCTCGACGGCCTTCGAACGGTCCATCACGATCGCCTTCAGTGCGCGGCGCTTGGTGTCGTCACGCTTGGCCATCCGCTCGCGCTTGGCATTGCGATTCACTGCAGAGGTCTTAGCCATACCGTCTTTACCCTCCGGAACCTCTCCGGCACACGCCGGTGGTTTTCCAAACTCCGTTGCATTTCCGAAGCGTTGCCGCCCCGGTCCGGCACTCTCCCATCAGGCCGCAAACGGCAGGTCGAACTGCCGCAACAGGGCCTTCGCCTCGGCATCGGTCTTCGCCGTGGTGACGAAGATGATGTCCATGCCGCGGATGGCGTCGACCTTGTCGTAGACGATCTCGGGGAACACGATCTGTTCCTTGAGTCCCATCGCGAAGTTACCGCGCCCGTCGAAGCCCTTGTTGGCAGCGATGCCACGGAAGTCGCGCACTCGCGGCAGTGCGATGGTCACCAGCCGGTCGAGGAACTCATACATCCGCGCCTGGCGCAACGTGACCTTGCAGCCGATCGGCAGGCCCTTGCGGATCTTAAAGCCGGCGATCGCCTTCTTCGCCAGAGTCTTCACCGGCTTCTGCCCGGCGATCGCGGTGAGCTCTGCCACCGCCGCGTCGAGCTTCTTCTGGTCGCCCGTCGCCTCGCCCACGCCCATGTTGATGACGATCTTCTCGAGGCGCGGCACCTGCATCGGGTTCTTGTAGCCGAACTCCTTCTGCAGCGCAGGGCGCGCCGTTTCCACGTAGCGCTTCTGCATGCGCGGCATCACGCGCTCGCCCGCCGCGGCCGGCGCCGCCGCAGCTGCCTTCGCGGCCGGCTTGGCGGCGGCTTCAGCCTTCGCCGCCTTGGTCTTCTTCTCAGCCATCGGCTTTCTCCTCAGCCCTCGATGACCTGGCCGGTGGCGCGCGCCACGCGCACCTTCCGCCCGTCATCGAGTACGCGGAAGCCGACCTTGGTCGGCTTGCCGCTTTTGGGGTCCACGAGCGCGAGATTGGAGAGGTGGATCGCTCCCTCCACCGAAACGATGCCACCGGGCTGGCCCATGCCGCGTGGCTTGGTGTGGCGCTTCATCACGTGCACGCCCTGCACCACCGCGCGCTGCTCGGCCGGAATCACCCGCAGCACCTCGCCGCGCTTGCCCCGCTCGGCGCCGCTGATGACGAGGACCGTGTCGCCCTTGCGAATGCGCGCGGCCATCACAGCACCTCCGGCGCCAGCGAAATGATCTTCATGAACTTCCGCGCCCGCAGCTCGCGCACGACGGGACCGAAGATGCGCGTGCCGATCGGTTCCGCCTGCTTGTTGATCAGCACCGCGGCGTTGCGATCGAACCGGATCGCGCTGCCATCGGCACGGCGCACCGGGAAAGCCGTGCGCACGATCACCGCCTGGTGCACGTCGCCCTTCTTCACCTTGCCGCGGGGGATCGCGTCCTTCACGGACACCACGATCACGTCGCCGACCGAGGCAGTCTTGCGCTTGGAGCCGCCGAGCACCTTGATGCACTGCACGCGGCGCGCACCCGAGTTGTCAGCGACGTCAAGATTGGATTCGACCGAGATCATTGCCCGCCTCCTATGCCCGCGCCAATGACTGCGGCGAGGGCGCGGTGAGCACCTGGCCGTTGCGCTCGATCACCGTCCAGGTCTTGCGTTTGCTGATCGGGCGGCATTCCTCGATGCGCACGAGGTCGCCGACCTCGCAGACATTCGCCTCGTCATGCGCCGCGTATTTCTTCGAGCGGCGGATGAACTTCTTGTAGAGCGGATGCATGACGCGACGATCGACAAGCACCGTCACGGTCTTGTCCATCTTGTCGCTGGTCACCCGCCCGATGAGCACGCGCTTGGGCATCGTTCGCTGTCCTCTCAGGCCGCTTGGGCGCGCTTGCGCGCGGCCATGATGGTCTTCACCCGCGCAATGTCGCGGCGCACCAGGCGCACGCGACCCACGCCCTCGTTCTGTCCTGCGGCGCGCTGGAACCGCAGATTGAACTGCTCGCGCCGCAGTTCGAGGAGCAGCGTTTCCAGCTCGTCGATCGTCTTGGTCCGCAGCTCCGCGGGCTTGGTTTCCTTAGCCATCACTAACCGTCCCCGATACGGGCTACGAATTTCGTGGCGATCGGCAGCTTCGCGGCGCCGAGCGTCAGCGCCTCGCGCGCCAGCTCCGCACCTACGCCGTCCACCTCGAACATGATCCGCCCCGGCTTCACGCGGCAAACCCAGAACTCGGGCGAGCCCTTGCCGGAGCCCATGCGCACCTCGGCGGGCTTCTTCGACACCGGCACGTCCGGGAAGATGCGGATCCACACGCGGCCCGTGCGCTTCATCGCGCGCGTGATGGCGCGGCGGGCGGCCTCGATCTGGCGCGCGGTGACGCGCTCCGGCGCCACGGCCTTAAGGCCGTAGGTGCCGAAGTTCAGCGTCGTGCCGCCCTTGGCGTTGCCGTGGATGCGGCCCTTGTGCGCCTTGCGGTACTTGGTTCGTTTCGGTTGCAGCATGACCGTGACCCCTTAGCGCTGCGGCGCCTGTTCGGCGGCGCGCTTGTCGACCGCCAGCGGGTCGTGGGCGAGTATTTCGCCCTTGAAGACCCATACCTTAACGCCGCAGGTGCCGTACGTCGTCTTCGCCGTCGCGACGCCGTAATCGACGTCCGCGCGCAGCGTGTGCAGCGGCACACGGCCCTCGCGATACCACTCGACGCGCGCGATCTCCGCACCCCCGAGACGGCCCGCGCACGTGATGCGGATGCCCTGCGCGCCGAGCCGCATCGCCGACTGCACCGCGCGCTTCATCGCGCGGCGGAACGCGACGCGCCGCTCGAGCTGCTGGGCGATGTTCTCCGCGACCAGCGTCGCGTCGATCTCGGGCTTGCGGATCTCGACGATGTTGAGTGCCACTTCGGCACCGGCCTGCTTCTGCAGTTCCTTGCGCAGCACCTCGATGTCCTGGCCCCTCTTGCCGATCACCACGCCCGGACGCGCGGCATAGATCGTCACGCGCGGCTTCTTCGCCGGACGCTCGATCACCACGCGGCTGACGCCGGCGCCGGCGAGACGCGAGCGCAGATGCTTCCTCAGCTTGAGGTCGTCATGCAGCAGCTGCGCGTAGTCATTGCCCGCGAACCAGCGGCTGTCCCAGGTGCGGTTGATGCCGAGCCTGAGCCCGACCGGATTGACTTTCTGGCCCATGCTTACGCGGCCTCCTTCTCGGCGGCTTCTTCCTGCGCCCGCTCCGCCACGACGATCTTGATGTGGCTGATCCACTTCTCGACCCGCGACGAGCGGCCGCGGCCCCGCGCGTGGAAACGCTTCATCACCACCGAGCGGCCGACCTCTGCGCGCGAAACGACCAGGCGGTCTACATCGAGCTGGTGGTTGTTCTCGGCGTTCGCGATGGCGCTCTCCAGCACCTTGCGCACGTCCTGCGCGATCCGGCGCTTGGAGAAGGTGAGCGTCGCCACCGCGTCGGAAGCCGCGCGGTTGCGGATCAGCGCCGCCACCAGGTTCAGCTTTCGCGGGCTCACACGGATGTTGCGCAACACCGCCTGCGCCTCGGTGTCCGCGAGCGTGCGGGGATGGTTGGGCTTGCTCATCTCAGCCTCGCTTCGCCTTCTTGTCCGCGCTGTGGCCGGTGAACGTGCGCGTCGGCGAGAACTCACCGAACTTGTGTCCGACCATGTTCTCGTTGACCTGTACCGGCAGGAACTTGCGGCCGTTGTAGACGCCGAAAGTCAGCCCCACGAACTGCGGCAGGATGGTCGAGCGACGCGACCAGATCTTGATGATCTCGTTGCGGCCAGAGGCGCGCGACGCCTCCGCCTTGCCGAGCAGATAGCCGTCCACGAACGGCCCTTTCCAGACGGAACGTGCCATCGGATCAGCCCTTGCCCTTCTTGCGGCTGCGGATGATGAGCGCATCCGTCCGCTTGTTCGAACGAGTCTTGTAGCCCTTGGTCGGCTTGCCCCACGGCGTGACCGGATGGCGGCCGCCGGACGTGCGGCCCTCGCCGCCGCCATGCGGATGGTCGACCGGGTTCATCACCACGCCGCGGTTGTGCGGGCGGCGACCCAGCCAGCGCTGGCGACCGGCCTTGCCGATCTGCTGGTTGGAGTTGTCGGCGTTGGATACCGCGCCGATCGTCGCCAGGCACTCGCCGCGCACCAGGCGCAGCTCCCCGGACATCAGCTTGATCTGCGCGTAGCCAGCATCCTTGCCCACGAGCTGAGCATACTGGCCCGCGGCGCGCGCAATCTTGCCGCCGGCGCGGGGCTTCAGCTCCACGTTATGGACGATGGTGCCGACCGGGATCGCGGCCAGCGGCATCGCGTTGCCCGGCTTGATGTCGGCTCGCTGGGATGCGACCACCGTGTCGCCGGCGCGCAGCCGCTGCGGCGCCAGGATGTAGGCGAGCTCGCCATCCGCGTACTTGATCAGCGCAATGAATGCGGTGCGGTTCGGGTCGTACTCCAGCCGTTCCACCGTCGCCGGCACGTCGAACTTGCGCCGCCTGAAGTCGATGATCCGGTAGCTGCGCTTGTGCCCGCCGCCGCGGAAGCGGCTGGTGATATGGCCGTGATTGTTCCGCCCGCCGGTGGCATTCTTGCCCTCGGTGAGTCCCTTCACGGGCTTGCCCTTCCACAACTCGCTGCGGTCGATGAGAATCGTGCCGCGCAGCGACGGGGTGACGGGATTGTACTGCTTCAGTGCCATCTTGCCTGCCCCCTCACGCCAGACCCGCGGTGAGGTCGATGCTCTGCCCCGCCTTCAGCGTGACATAGGCCTTCTTCACGTCCGAGCGTCGGCCGGGGCGGTTGCGGAACCGCTTCGTCTTGCCCTTGGCGACCAGCGTATTCACCGCCGTCACGTTGACGCCGAACAGCCCCTCCACCGCCGCCTTGATCTCGGGCTTGGTGGCACGGCTGTCGACCTTGAACGCATACTGTGCGTGCTCGCTCACCATCGTCGCCTTCTCGGTGATCAGCGGCGCGCGCAGGATCGCGTACATCTCCTCGCGCGAGAGCTTCGGCCCGCGCGTCTTTCCCGCCTCGCTCATGCCAGGCGCTCCTTCAGGCCCTCGAGGCCGGCGGTGGTCACCGCGAGCACGTCATGGGCGAGGATGTCGTAGACATTTGCGCCGACCGTCGGCAGCACATCCACGCCCGGAATGTTGCGGCTGGCGTGCAGGAAGCCCGCGTCCACCGTCCGGTCGACGAACAGCGCGTCCCCGAGCCCCATCGCTGAAAGCTGCTTCGCCAGGTCCTTGGTCTTGGCACCGGTAACCGCGTCCAGCACCACCAGCTTGCCCTCGGCGGCCTTCTGCGACAGCGCCGAGATGAGGCCGAGGCGGCGCACCTTCTTGGGCAGGTCGTAGCCGTGGTCGCGCACCACCGGGCCGTGCACCACGCCGCCGGTACGGAACTGCGGCGCGCGCAGGCTGCCCTGGCGGGCGCTGCCAGTGCCTTTCTGCTTGTACGGCTTCTTCGTTGTGCCCTGGACCTCGCCCATGCCTTTCGTCTTGTGCGTGCCGGCGCGACGCTTGGCCTGCTGCCAGTGCACCACGCGCGCCATGATGTCCGGCCGCGGGGTTGCGCCGAAAATCGCCTCGGGCAGCTCGATCATGCCCGTCGTCGCGTTCGCGAGCGTCTTGATCTCGACCTGCATCGTCATGCTCCCGCCTCAACGAGGGCAGCCGGATGTGGCAGACCCTCGGGCAGCTTCGCCTTCACCGCGTCGCGCACCAGCACCCAGCCACCCCTGCTACCCGGCACCGCGCCCTTGAGCATCAGCAGGCCGCGCTCCTCGTCCACCGCCGCGACCTCGAGGTTGAGCGTGGTCACCCGCTCGACGCCGAGATGGCCGGCCATTTTCTTGTTCTTGAAGGTCTTGCCCGGGTCCTGGCGATTACCGGTCGAGCCGTGCGAACGATGTGAGATCGAAACGCCGTGGCTGGCCTCGAGACCGGCGAAGTTCCACCGCTTCATCGCACCCGCGAAGCTCTTGCCCTTCGAGGTGCCGACGACGTCCACCTTCTGGCCGACGACGAAGTGCGCCGCCGAAATGATGGCGCCGGGCTCGAGCAGCGCGTCCGCGTCCACCCGGAACTCGGCGAGCTTCGCCTTGGGCTCCACCTTCGCCTTCGCAAAATGGCCCTTGTTGGACTTGGCGACGTTCTTGACCTTGGCGCGCCCCCAGCCGAGCTGCACGGCGCTGTAGCCGTCCTTCTCCACCGTCCGCGCGGCCACGACCTGCACCTGGTCGAGGTGCAGCACCGTCACCGGCACATGCGTTCCGTCATCCCTGAAAAGCCGGCTCATGCCCAGCTTCTTCGCCAGAAGTCCTGTTCTCATCATCCTCACCCCAGAGGAGCCGCCCGGCAAATCAACGGGCGGCTCTTAGGCCCAATGGTCAGTCACCAGCCCCACCGCCGTGATGGGCGGGAGCCGGCAGGTTCCTCAGATCTTGATCTCGACGTCCACGCCCGCGGCGAGATCCAGCTTCATCAGCGCGTCCACCGTCTGCGGCGTCGGCTCGACGATATCGAGCAGGCGACGATGGGTGCGGATCTCAAACTGCTCGCGGCTCTTCTTGTCGACGTGCGGCGAGCGGTTCACGGTGAAGCGTTCGATATGCGTCGGCAGCGGAATGGGGCCGCGCACCCGCGCACCAGTCCGTTTCGCCGTGTTGACGATGTCCTTGGTGCTGTTGTCGAGCACCCGATGGTCATACGCCTTGAGGCGAATGCGGATGTTCTGGTTGTCCATGGCGGCGACCCCGATCCTCTGAGCGTTAGGCGACGATCTTGGCGACGACGCCGGCACCCACGGTACGGCCACCCTCGCGGATGGCGAAGCGCAGGCCCTCGTCCATGGCGATCGGCTGGATCAGCTCCACGTCCATCGACACGTTGTCGCCCGGCATCACCATCTCCACGCCCTCCGGCAGATGCACGATGCCGGTCACGTCGGTGGTGCGGAAGTAGAACTGCGGCCGATACCCGTTGAAGAACGGGGTGTGCCGCCCCCCTTCCTCCTTCGAGAGCACGTAGACGGTCGCCTC
>DAHUXX010000237.1 GCA_027306955.1 Acetobacteraceae bacterium
ACCGCATCGGCTCACGGCGCTGCTCGCGGGGGTGGACCGGGCGCTGGTGGTGGAGCAGAGCCACGGGCGGCAATTCCACCGCTATCTCCGCGCCTTCTATGACCTGCCGGCGGAGGTCGCTGTGTTCGCGCGCCCCGGCCCGCTGCCGATCCGTCCGGGCGAGATCCTCGACCGGCTCAGCCACTGGGAGGACGCGCGATGAACGCGATCGCGCCACAGGAATACAAATCAGATCTGAAACCGATATGGTGCCCGGGCTGCGGCGACTATTCGGTGCTGACGGCGCTGGCCAAGGCGCTGGCGGAACTCGGCAGGCCGCGCGAGGAGATCGCGCTCGTCTCGGGCATCGGCTGTTCCTCGCGCCTGCCGGCCTATACCAGCGTCTACGGGTTCCACGGCGTGCACGGGCGCGCGCTTGCGCTGGCCACGGGGCTCAAGATCGCGCGGCCGGACCTCACGGTGCTGGCGGCGGGCGGGGACGGGGACGGGCTGTCCATCGGCGGCAACCATTTCCTGCACGCCTGCCGGCGCAACGTGGACATGACGTACCTGCTGATGGACAACCAGGTCTATGGCATGACCAAGGGCCAGGCCTCGCCCACCACGGCCCCCGATTGGTGCGAAAGCAAACTGACCCCGCTCGGCCCCGGCGTCTCGCCGGTGATGCCGCTGCACCTGGCGCTGGCCTCGGGCGTAAACTTCTTCGCGCGCGGCTTCTCCGGCAACCCGAACGAGCTGGCGCGGCTGATCCTGGAGGGCATTCGTCATCCCGGCTTCTCGGTGATCCACGTGCTGAGCCCCTGCGTCACCTTCCGCCCGGAGCAGCGGGCGTGGAAGCAGGCGGTGCACGCCGAGACCGTGCCGCCGGAGACCGACCCCGCGGCGGCGCTCGCGCGCTTCGCCGCCGACGACGGGTTCGCGACCGGCGTGCTGTACGCCGGCACGCGCAAGGCGTTCATGCCGGAGCGGGCGACGCGGCGCACCTGGCAGGACTACGAGGCGCGCTTCGCCGCCTGATCCGGTCGTCGCTGAAACGAAACGCCCGTCCAGGGAACTTCCCGGCCGGGCGTTCGCGTGTCTCTGGCGGCGCGGTCAGGCGTGCAGCTGCTCGTATTTGGCCAGCAGCGTGTCGCGGTCCTCGCGGAAGTCCGGGTGGTCCTCGATGCAGTCCGCGGGGCAGACCAGGCGGCACTGCGGCTCGTCCTCGGCGCCGACGCATTCCGTGCAGCGGAAGGGGTCGATGACGTAGATCGCCTCCCCCGCGGTGATCGCCTCGTTCGGGCAGACCGGCTTGCAGGCGTCGCAGTTGGTGCAGTTCTCGGTGATCATCAGGGCCATGGCGGCTCTCCCCTCAGGCGGCTTGGGCCAGGTCGGACTGAGCTGGGTCGGATTGGGCGGCGAGGCGGTGGTGGCGATAGGCGCCCCAGAGCGCCGCGCCGATCGCGCCGGCGTAGATGGAATCCGGATGGTTGCGGATTGGCAACTGAACCTTCTCCTGCGCCATCGCCTCCTGCATCGCGGCGACAAGGCCCTCGTCGTGGGCGAGGCCGCCGGTCATCATCACCGTGCCCTCGACGTTGCCCACGGTCTTGAGCAGCTTGGTCAGCCGGTCGGCCATGGAGGAGTGAATGCCGCGCAGGATGTTCGCCGCCGTGATGCCGCGCGAGACCATGTTGATAACGTCTGTCTCCGCCAGCACCGCGCAAATGCCGGAGACCTTCTCCGGGCTGTCGCCCTGTTTCGACAAGGCACCGATCTCGTCCTGCGCGATGCCGAGGTAGCGGGAGATGTTCTCCAGGAACTGGCCGGAGCCGGAGGCGCACTGGCTCGTCATCTTGTAGCTCAGCACCTTGCCGCGCTCGTCGATGCGGATGGCGCGGCCGTGCAGCGCGCCCACGTCCAGCGCGGCGCGGGATCGCGGGTCGAGGTAGATGGCGCCGCGCGCGTGCGTGGTCATGGAGTAGAAATGCCCGGTGTGAAAGGTGAGCGACTCGCCCTCGCCGGTGGTGGCGACATAGGCGAGGTCCGCCGGCGTGAGCCGCGCTTCCTCAAGCGCCGCGTGCCAGGATTCCTCGGCGAGCCTGTAGGGGTCGCGCTGGCGCACGCGGTCGGTGCGGCGCGCGAGCCACGTGGAGTTGTCGCCATCGACGGCGAAGATCACCGTCTTGACCGCGCCGGTGCCGACATCGATGCCCGCGGTGTGGATCATTCTCGCCTCCCTCTCAGTGGATCGCCGCGCGATGGGCGAAGCAGGCGGCGCCGAGCGCGCCGGTGTAGATCGAATCCGGATTGATGTTGATCGTGAGCTCGCCGTAGTTCTCGCGGATCAGCTGGCGAAGCTCCTTGACCGCGGCCTCGTTCTTGGCGACCCCGCCGGTGAAGGTGAACTGGTCGCGCACGCCGCCCGAGCGCGAGAGGATCGACATCGCGCGCAGGATGATGGCGCGGTGCAGGCCGGCGATGATGTCCTCCCGCCGCTCGCCCAGCGCCAGGCGGTCGCGCAGCTCCGCACCAGCAAAGACGGTGCAGGTGGAGTTGATGCGCACGGTGCGCGTGGCCTGCATTGCGAGCGGACCGAGCTCGTGCAGGCCCATGTTCATTTCGTCGGCGATATATCCGAGGTAGCGCCCGCAGCCGGCGGCGCAGCGGTCATTCATCTGGAAGTTCTCGACGATGCCGGTCGGGTCCACCTGGATCGCCTTGGTGTCCTGCCCGCCGATGTCGAGCACGGTGCTGGTATCCGGATACATCATGTGCGCCCCGAGCCCGTGGCAGAGGATCTCGGAGCGGATGTTCTCCTTGGGGAAGGGCAGGGTCACGCGGCCATAGCCGGTGCCGACCACCGAGGTTTCCTCCAGCTCGATGTCGAGAGCGGAACGAATCGGAGCGGCGAGCGCCTCCGGCAGCTCGCCAAGGCGGCCGAGCGCGCGGGAGAGCCGGTCCGCGATCTCGCCCTGCGGCGGGCGGTTCTCCACCTCGATGATCGCCTTGTCGTAGACGTTGAGCAGCATGTCGTAGGAGACGCCGGCCGCGTTGGACGCCGCCTCGCCCACCGCCATGAAGCGCGCGCCGGCGAGGTCGCGGAAGAAATCGGACTTCCGCCGGGCGCCGGGGGCGAAGAGTTCGTCCGCGTCGGCGCGCAGCGCGGCGAAGATGTTGCCGAGCGCGGTGGCGACGCCATCCTCGTGACCCTTGAAGCGCTCGCCGCTCGCCTTGTCGCGGCAGGTCGCCTCGAGGTCGTCCACGTGGTCGAGGAACAGGTCGAGCCGGAAGCCGCGTTCCAGGGCCGAAAGGAACTCGTCCTGGTTCGTGATCCCCTGCAGCGCGCGGGAGAGCAGG